>VGYL01000521.1 GCA_016872975.1 Planctomycetota bacterium | reverse complement strand
CCGCCTTGTGGCGCGTCAGCAGAGCATAGACCCGTACCATGGCCGGCGCGAGGCTCTGGACCAGCCGGATGGCTGGGTCCTGGGCGGCTGCTTGCTCCATTTGCTTGGCCAGTTCCTGGAGTTGGGTGTAGGATTCCGCATAGGGCGCCCGGCCGCTCAGGATGGGCCCGGCGGAACCCACGTATTTCGAGCCATACGCCCGGGCCCGTTCGAGCGCCGGTGCATCGAGCAGCTTGCGCATCTCTTCAGCGTTCATACCGGCTTGCTCAGACAGGATGGTCAGCAGTTCCCCGATCCGCTCGGGGCGCAGGTACCGTGAGGAGGTTTCCTCCTCCAGGGCCATGGCCCGATTGACGTTCAGCTTGGTGATCGGCGCCACGGCAAGCTGGCCTTTCAACCACGTCAGCGTGTCGACATCCGCCGGCATCCGCTCCAGGACGGCTGTGACGCATTTGTTCGCCTGGGCGCTGATGGCGATGGAGACCAGCAGCGAGATCAGGGTCTCATCCCCCACGTGCCCGGCCAGGCGGTGGGCCACCAAGCATCGTTCGAGGGCTTGGCGGTAGTTGCCCTCGGCGGCCAGGATGCGCGCGTCCGCCACGATCAGCCGACCCAAGGACCGGACCTGGGCCAGGTACGGGAACGCGGCCGAGAAGCCCTTGGAGTAGCGCAGACCCCAGTTGCAGTGCGGCAGTTCGGACGCCGCCAGCGCGCAATCGATGGCGTCGCGGCATTTCTTGAGGTACTCCTTGACCTGTTCATTCGGGGCGACCCCGCCGTTGGCCACGTTCAGCACGAGGTCGGTTATGGCCCGGTCGTCCGTTTGGGGGACCAGGAGGAACGCCTGGTAGTAGAGCAACGCCGCATTATCCGGGTCCGGCGGAAGGGCTCCCGCCGAAATTGTCCCAATCTTGACGGCCAACAGCACACCGGTGACCACAACCCTTGTCGGATTCATCGTTGTTCTCATAAGCTCATCCTTTCCCGTTCATTGCCACGATGTCTTCCAGAAGTTCCTGGACGGATACCTCGTTGGGCCGCGGTCCCAACGTCTCCAGCGCTCGTTCACTGTGCCTATCCAACTCATCGAGTCCCCCGCGTCGAAACGCGGCGGAAAACGACATCATGCTCACCATCCGGGCCGGCGAAGGAAGATCGACAGCGGACGGCTCGGGGATCGGCCGGTCCGGGCTCTGCCCAAGCCGCCCGACCAGGAGAATGCCTGCCGTTACCAGAATGGCCGCCGCCAGGGCCAGTTTTCCCATCAGCTTCAGGATCCAGGGTGTGGCACACACGTCGCCACGCGCGGGCACATCTGCCGGCCGGCCGCCCCGGGCCATTAGCGTCTGGAACTCGCGGTCGTACCGGCGCTGCCAAGACTCGGCGTCGAAGACCGGTGGGGCGCCGTTTATTACCCGCCGAAGCTGCTTGTCGAGCCATTGCTCGTCTTTGCGTTCGCTCATCGATCCACCTCGTCAAGGCCGCTGTGCCGTAAATACTGTGCCAGCTTTCTCTTGGCGCGTCGGAGCCGGCCGTTGATCGCCTGCTCGGAGATTCCCAGGACCGCGGAGATCCGGTCGTAGGACAACCCATCGTAGAACCGTAGATAGATCACTTCCTTCGCGCCGGCGGCAAGCCGGTCCAGCGCCTCCCGCACGATCTTATCGGACTCGTTCGACTCCCGTCGTTCGTCCACTGCCGGTGGCTCCTCGTCCGGGAGAGGCTCCCGTCGGGCGCGAAGCAGGTCGCGGGCCTCGTTGCGGCAGATGGCCGCCACCCACCGGCCAAACTGGTCGGTCTGCCGCAGCCTGGGCAGATGCACTGCCGCCTTGGCAAAGGCCTGTTGTGCCGCATCCTCGGCCAGATGCCGGTCCCGCAAGATAGCATGGCCGATGGCGACCATGGCCCCGTAGTAGCGCCGGCACAGCTCCGTGAAGCTGTCGCCGTCGCCGCGGGCCGCTTGCTCCACCAACACCCTGTCAGGTTGCCTGTCCAGCATCGAAAGACGCCCTTTTCTGCCCTTTCACTACCAAGACCGCCAATAAAGCAACAAATGGGCGCGGAAACCAGGTTCTTTTCGCTCTTCGAAATCCCAAGGACCAAGGCTACGAACTGGGCTCACGTCTGCGCCGCAGCGCCGGATGACAGCATCAAGGCCCGCCCGCCGGCGCGGGCGGGCATGGGGCGGGTGCAATGCACGGTCTCCGGGATTCCGCTTTGCATCCGCGTCGTCGCGAGTCTACAATGAGATCGTGGCATGTGGACAAAGGGACACGGCCAGACGCGGAAGGAGCCGTGGTCCGAACAGCGTATGACTTCGGAGGGAATGCGACATGAGCAGCGCGTCCTTGCTCCCCGGAACATCACAGGGCATCAGATAGCGAACCTGGAATTGCGGCGCTCATGGTACTGGGCTGTCGGGCTGTTGTGTCTTCTTGCCGGGTGCTCCGGGGGACCCAAGGAACCACGAGACTATCTACAGAAAGCCGCGCGCGCCGGGAATCTGGAAGGTGTGCGCTCGCTCATCAAGGGAGGTGCGGATGTCAACTCAAGGACGTGGGAGGGAGTGACAGCGCTGCACGAGGCGGCGCGTGGGGCCCACCAGGAGATTGTAGAACTACTCATTATCAAGGGTGCCGACGTCAACGCCAAGACCAAGTCCGGCCACACACCACTGCATGACGCGACAAACCGGGACATAGCCGAATTGCTTCTTACCAGAGGCGCGGATGTGAACAGTAGAGCGAATCAGGGCAGCACTCCTCTTTATGATGCGTGCCGCGCGGGCGATGAAGGTCTTGTCAATCTTCTCATTACCCACGGCGCGGACGTCAACATCGGTACCGAGGATGGCACAACACCCTTGTATGAAGCGGCGGTAGGTGGGGATGAGGGCATCATCAGGCTTCTTCTCGCGAAGGGTGCTCATGTGAACGCCACCGCGACGACCGAACCAGCGCTATACGCGGCGGCGCAGGGGGGACACCCCCCTGTCGCAGAGTATTCAGAGGCGTGACGACCGCCTGGCCGTGATGCTCATTCTCCGAGGTGCCGACGTCAACGTGACCGTTCCGTCATACGGGACGCCGCTGCATATCGCGGTCTCCGTGGGCTTCGGGAAAGAAGTTGTCGAACTGCTCATCACCAGGGGCGCCGACGTGAACGCCAAGACGGAATATGGCGAGACGCCGCTGCACCAGGCGATTCACTGGGGACAGACCGATACGGCCAAGATGCTCCTCGCCCATGGCGCGGAAGTCAACGCGCGGACGAAGGAAGGCCAGACCCCCTTGGACTTCGCGTATCGTAGGGCGCCGGCCCTGGTGGAACTGCTTCTCAGTGTCGGCGGCCAGGAAGGCCGAGTACTCCGTAAGCAAAACACCGGGCCGTAACAACCTCAGTACGACACCGGTGGACGCATGACGGCTCTTCCCTGGAGGCGGGAAAGAGTGTAGAATGGTCCTATCGGCGCCTGATCTTGTGGGCAAGCGCACCGGGAGACGGGAGGTGAAGCATGGCGGCACTACGACGGGCCTTTACGCTGATCGAATTGCTGGTCGTCATCGCGATCATCGCGATCCTGATGGCCGTGCTGATGCCGACGCTCGGCGCCGTCCGCAAGCATGCCCGCGGCAGCGCCTGCCAGAGCAACCTGCGGCAAATGTGCCTGGCGATGAACCTCTATGCCCTCGACCACGACGACCGGACGATGCCCTTCACGCACCAGATGGGCCGGTACTGGTTCCACCAACTGGCGCCCTATCTCAGCGCCAAAGACTACAAGAACAATCCCCAGGAGCATATCAAGGGTGTGATGGAAGTGGCCTTTTGCCCGATGACCAAACGCCAGCAGCGGTCCGGGGATTCCTACTACGGCACCGCCGAACTCACCTGGAAGTTCCTGGGCGGCGAGGGCAGTTACGGCCTGAACCTGTGGCTCCAGCCCAACGATCCGATCTATCGCAAGGACCTGCCCGGCCAGAAGGAGAACTTTTTCGAGAAGTACTCGGACGCCGGCGGCTCGGTGCCCGTGCTGGGCGATTCCGTCTGGGTGGGCGCCTGGCCCTACCGCGATGACCAGGCGCCCGGCGATCTCACCGGCACGAAGGGGTACCCGAACTATCCGCACGGCCAAGGATACTTCATGGGCCGATTCTGCATCGACCGGCACCGGATGGCCATCAACCTCGGCTTCGTCGATACCCACGCGGAGCGAGTGCCCCTCAAGGAGTTGTGGGCCCAGAAGTGGCACCGCGGCTTCGTCCCGAACCCCGAGATCACCCTGCCCTGAGACCTCCGGCACGACATACGGAAGCCCTTTGGAGTTCCGCCTTCAGGCGGGTCCGGACCGCGCCGCAGCTCAAGGCCTTGCAGAGGCGGAAGGCAGGACTGTCTCGACCCGCGTAAACGCGGAACTCCGAACGGCGGCGGCCCACAAGCCAGGTGTCCCGCGCAGATCGTCCAACGATCACCTTGCCTGCGTGCGATTGGCCAGGAAAATCCGGGCCTTGTCTTGACAACTTCAAATGAAGATTTAAAATAGGCAACTTGGAACAGGTGGATGGATGGCTAAACGCAGCGATGGAGTCAGAACCAGGAACCGCATCCTCAAGGCCGCGTCGAAGGTCTTCGCGGAGAAGGGCTACCATGACGCGACCGTAGAGGATATCTGCCGGCACGCGCGGACGAATGTCGCGGCGATCAACTACCATTTCGGCTCCAAGGACCAGCTTTATGCCCAGGTGTGGCGCGAGGCGTTCGACGCGGCGATGGCGGCCTATCCGCCCGAAGGGGGACTGGGGCCGGAGGCGCCCGTGCAGCAGCGGCTGCGCGGCTCCATCTACGGCATGGTCGGCCGCAGCGTCGATCCGGGCCGCATCGGCCACGCGGGCAAGATCCTGCTCCGCGAGATGGTCAATCCCACCGAGGTGATCCGGGACATCAAGCGGGACGCCCTCCAGCCGTTGCACGACCGCATGTGCCGCATGATGGGCCAGTTGCTCGGGCCCGAAGCCGCCCGGGAGCAGATCCTGCTGTGCGCGATGAGCGTGGTCCATCAGTGCCTGATGATCGGGATTCGCCTGTTCACCGGCGGCGGGAAAAGGGGGACATTCTACTTTTTCCCCGCCGATCCGCCCGCGGAACAGGCGACAGGCGAAAAAACAGAATGTCCCCTTTCTCCCCTTTCTCCCCTTTCTCCCTTCGATATGCCCACCGAGAAACTCGTCGAAACGCTGGCCGATCATATCACGCGGTTCTCTCTCGCCGGTGTTGGGGCCATCCGTCAAGACCTGGAGACAGGCCGGAAACAAGGAGAATGATGGTTC
>VGYL01000520.1 GCA_016872975.1 Planctomycetota bacterium | reverse complement strand
GGGTGACGACGTGATTCTCTGACAAGTCGAGAGCTTTGCTTCGTGCGGACCCGGCGGTTCAATTCGGGAGTAAGATCTCCGGGAGGCCCTCACGTGCCCGGAAGGGAGTGTTCGGGGGAACCGGGCACAGGCGGAGGAGGACGGAGGCAGGAAAGCGAAGCTCGGAATAGGGTTTGACTTGTTTCTCTCTTTCTTTACATTTTAGATCAGGCGACGCTCCGCGTCGCCTGGCTATGGCGTTTCCGCCCGACGGACCGTCAGTTGCAGAACGCGGCGCGTCCTTTCCGTGACCTTCACCGGCTCGCTGATGCGAACGGGACAGACCCAGAGGATGCGCACGCGATCGGTGAAGAGCAGAACCCGCTCCCGTAGGTCGCGCGAGACTTTCGCGGTCGTCAGGAACTTGCCCACCTTTTTCTCATCGCCCATGCCCAGCGGCTGGAAACGGTCGCCGGGCTCACGGTCGCGCACGACCACGGGCGGCTGCACCTGGTCGAGGTCAAGATACTCGGTGAAGGGGCCTTTGCCACCTTTCAACATGTCCGCGCGAGTGTGGCACGGCAATCCCATCGTCTCGATTTCGCTGCGCGGGAGAATCTGCGCCTCGATGTCATGTCCGCCCCATCGAATCCGGCCGGGGATTGGGAGTGCCGTCGGAACGGAGTCTGGTGGGGCAAGCCCCACCCTACCGGTTCGTGCCGGTCGCGTGGCGTACAGAGCGATTCGTTCTTCTTCGCGTCGCACGACGAGTCCGTTCGGCAGCGAGAGTTCCTTTCCGCCGGCGTCGCCGCGCGTCAACTCCAGGATGGCCCGGTAATGGAATTCCGTCAGATTGCCGCCGCCGGTTGCCAGGCTCGCTACGGTTTGGCGGATCAGCTCCACCGCCACGAGCTCGGACAGCTCAGCCAGTCCGCAAGCACGAATGGCAATTGCACCGGCTTGGGGTTCGACGAGTCGCGCCCATGCCTTCTCGGCCTCGCGCTCGATCCGCTCGTAGAGTCTCGCGGTGGAGGCGGCCAGCTCGGATAACTCTTCCACCAGGTCGCATGGGCCTTCCGCTCGTGAGTCGCAGGGCCCTCCTGGCCCTGTTTCCACGGGCGGGACGCCCGTGATACTCATGGGCGGGACGCCCATGCTACGTGGCGCCTGGGCCTCTTTCTGCAGAAAGGGCAGCAGGCGGTGGCGGATGTAGTTTCGAGTGTACGTGAGATCCGCGTTCGTTTGGTCCTCACGCCAGGGCAGATCGCGCCGTGCGAGGTATTCGACGATCTCGATGCGGGTCGCCCAGAGCAGGGGACGGGCCAGGCGCAGGTTGTGGAACTCTCGTTGCGGCCGAATGCCGGCGAGGCCGCGAAAGCCGGTCCCGCGCCAGAGCCGGTGCAGGATCGTCTCGGCGTTGTCGTTCTTCTGGTGGCCCGTGGCTATCCACGTGCATCCCTGGTCGCGCGCGATCTCGTTCAGGCCCGCCAGGCGCAGTTGCCGCCCGGCGGTCTCCAGCGACCGCTTGTGCCTCTGCGCGTACGCACGCACCTCGACCGCTTTCGTGACCACCGGCAGTCCCAACCGGTTGGCCAGCTCGAGGACGAATCGCTCATCGGCGTCGCTCGCCGGGCCGCGCAACCGGTGATTGATGTGGGCGCAAACGAGATCTGCCGCGATTTGTCCCTGCGTCCGGAGGGCCGCCAGGATATGCAGCAGGGCGGTTGAGTCCGCCCCGCCGGAGACCGCCAGCAGAATCCGCCCGGCCCCGGCGAACAACTCCTGCCGGCGGATGAACTCGGCCACGGCTTTTTCCAGTCGGTCCGGCATCGGGCTCGCCCGGAAATGAAAAACGGGTCTGACCTGCGCCAGACCCGTTGGATGCAAGGGAATCGTCAAGCAGTTGCGCGGCTCGTTTCGTCTTACGTCCAACGTCCTGCGCGACGAGCTTCGCGACCGCTCCACATTCGACTAATCCTTGGAGGTATTCAACTCCAGCACGCGTCGCTCGGCCATGAGCCGCAGGTCGGTGAACTGGGCCTCCTTGACGATGGCTTCCTGGTAGAGTTCCAGGGCCTCGGCCCGGCGGTTCATCCTGCGGTCCAGGATGTTCGCGGCCCGGAATCGGGCGGGGTACGGCGTGGCAGGGTCCCACTGGTAGGCCCTCTGGTAGCACGACAGGGCGATCATGTGGTCGCTCAGGCCCTCATGAATCCGGCCCATCTTGTAGGCGGCGTCGTCGATCTTGTCGCTGGTCGGATACTGGCGGATCAACTCCTCGTACTTGCGCAACGCCGCCCGCAGTGCCTCCACGTCCTTGGTGATCGGCAGCGGGAGAATGCCGGCGTCCCGGTACAGCCTGCCGCCCTCTTCATACAACTGATCGGCGGCCGCGATGCTCTCGGTCGCGCGGAGATTGGCCGGCATCACCTGGGCCTCGATGATGTACTGATACTGCGGAATCCGGTTCAGCGCCGTCAATTCCCGTTCCGCCCAAGTCACCTTCGTGTGGTTGCCGGCGGCGTTGTAGTATTGAATCAGCGCTTGCAGGCTCTGCTGGTATGCCTGGCGATTGGCGGCCATCTTCTCGACGAGGTCGATCTCGTTGGCCGACGTGGCCACGGCCAGCGGCCGTTCCATTCCGCCGCCGTACGCGCCGCCTCGCGCCGGCAGCCTTTGACTGGTCCCCGTGTCGGTCTGGCATCCCACGACGACGATCAACAGAAGAATCACAGCCGCAGTTGTTACCATCCTTGTCATGTCCATGGCCTCCTAAAGCTCTGCCATTGTCTTGCTGCCGGTTCGGATCACGCACAGATATCTCCGCCTCCGCCGTTTACCACCGGCATGTCAATATGGATAATTAAGCCCCCGTCGCCCCGCGCGTCAAGCCCAAAGATGCGGAAAAACGCGAATGTGTAACGATTCTTATAGCGGGGCCAGACGGTTTATGGTAATGGGCAAGGAATATGCGGAGTTGGAAGTGTGAAGTTTCAAGTGTGAGGTCGAGCGGCTTTTCGCTTCAGACTTCAAACTTGACACTTCCAACCTCTCTCTTATGGGACCACTTGGAGATGCCTGTTGATGGGTAGGAAATGGACTGCCGAGGAGCTTCAGGAAAAGATGAGAGGGTACGGGCCGGCGTGCCTCATCACAGCGGCCGCGGACCTCGATCTGTTCACGGCCCTGGACCGCGCGCCGACGACGGCGTTGGCACTGGCCGGCAAGATCCGGTCGGATTCGCGCGGCACCGAGATCCTCCTGGATGCCTTGGTTGCTTTGGAACTGCTGACCAAGAAGGGCGATACCTATCAAGTCCCGTCCGAAGTCGCCGAGTTGCTGACCGAGGGCTCGCCGGTGAACATCCTCCCGGCGGTGCGCCATCATGGCAACTGCCTGCGCCGCTGGGCCCAACTGGCCCGGGTCGTGCAGACGGGCCAGCCCGCCCCACGGGAGCCCAGCGTCCGCGGGGCGGCGGCGGATTGCGAATCGTTCATCGGGGCGATGAACAATTTCACCGAGTCCATTGCCCCGCGGATCCTTGAGCGCTTGATGCCGCTGCGCTTCCAGCGGCTGCTGGATATCGGCGGGGCCTCGGGGACTTGGACCATCGCGTTCCTGCGGGCCGTACCTGAGGCCACGGCGGTTCTGTTCGACCTGCCGGAAGTCGTGCCGCTGGCCCGCGAGCGGCTGACCCGCGCCGGTCTGGCCGATCGGGTCACCCTCGTGGCCGGCGACTACGACACCCACGACCTGCCGGCCGGGGCCGACTTCGCCTGGCTCAGTGCTATCGTCCACCAGAACTCCCGGGAGCAGAACCGCGCCTTGTACGCCCGTATTCACCGGGCCCTGGTCGCCGGCGGGACGCTGGTTATCCGGGACATCGTGATGGACGCGTCGAAGACGCAGCCGCCGGCCGGGGCGCTGTTTGCCGTCAACATGCTCGTCGGCACCCAGGGCGGCGGCACGTTCAGTCTCGATGAGTTCCAGGAGGACCTTGCCTCCGCGGGCTTTGTCGAGATCGAGCTGCTCCACCAGGACCCCGGCATGGACTCGCTCGTCCGCGCCCGAAAGGCCGGGTAGATGGCGCCGTTGGGGGTACCGCCTGACGACTTTTTGACGAGCAAGCTCGGTGACGTGTAGGGTGGGGCTTGCCCCACCGTCTTCCTGGAATTCGGTTTCCCGGTGGGGCAAGCCCCACCCTACACGTTCTGTCAATGCGGAAGGGAAGAAGGAGGGTCGGACTGTTGGACCCGCGTAAACGCGGAACTCCAAACATCGTGTGCACGCGGGACGCCATTCTTCTCTTGCGTTTGCCAACGGTGGAGCCGGCATGCTATCGCTGCAGGCGTCCGGCGCTCGTGAATTCGCCGTAGGGGGCGACGATCTCGAAGCCCAGCTTCCTGTAGCAGGCGATGGCGGCGTCGTTGTCGGCCTTGACGTTGAGGCCGATGTGTGCGACCTTCTCCAGGAGCGACTGGCACAGCCGGGCTGTGACGAGCGTGCCATAACCCTTGTTGCGGTGGGCCGGATGGGTGACGACGTTGCCGATCGCGGCGACGCGATACGATTCCGAATAGACGTGCACGCCCGCCACACTGACCAGCCGGGAATGCACGCGCAGTCCGAAGTACTGACCCGTCTCCAGCATGCGCGGGTCGAACCAGTTGCCCGGATAGCTCTCATGGTACAGGTCCAGCAAGTCATTGAGATCCTGTTGCTGGAGCCGGACCGCCGCCGAGCCATCAATCACGGCCGGACGCGCGCTGTCCCGCAGCGCCATCTTGTAGTGCGGCCCGTGGGATGCGAGGCTGTGCGTTGCCTCGAAGACCTCTTCCACCCCCGGACTCAAGTGGGCATAGAAGCATGGCGGCAGCAGGGGAAGGACCTCGTGCACCCGCTCCCGCATGACGCTTGGCTGCTCTGCGATCCCGACGACGGTCGGCACTCCCGGCCCGGCATAGACCAGCATGAGACCCTGCAATGCCCCCTCCTTTGACCAGCCGTACCAGGTCGTCCGGGGCCAGAAGAAGTCGTCAAGATCGCCCAGACTGTAGATGTGCAACTCGGGGTTCTGCCGCAGGAATGCCTCGATCTTCGCCTTGTCTGTCAGGGACTGCATGCCTGCCGCCCGGGTCACTTTGCCTTCCTTACGCGGTAGCGGATGATCGTGAGATATTTCTCGGGATTGCCCTTGGAGTAGAGGCCGGGACCCTTGAGGTACTCCTCCTCATGCTCGCCCACGATCTCACGGCCGCACTCCTCGATGAACTGCCTCAGCCTGGCGATCGTCGGTTCCTCCCGGTCGTACGGCCCCACGTGCAGGACCTCCGCCACGTGGCCATATTCCCAG
>VGYL01000519.1 GCA_016872975.1 Planctomycetota bacterium | reverse complement strand
CTCCTTGAACGTTGAAGTTTCCAGTTTCACGCATCTCGGGGCGGGCGAAGTGAAGCCATCTGCCCCCCGCACGCCTTGAGATTGCTTCGTCGCTGCGCTCCTCGCAATGACATTCTTCACACGGCGCCCGTGACTCGCGCCCCGGGTCACGGGTCACGAGCCACGGGTTACTCTTCGCCTGCCGTCACGCGGCGGCGTCCCATCCTTCCTTGATCGTCTTGAACCCGAACTGGTAGCACTCCTCCGGGCTGGCCGATACGTCGCGCCAGATGCAGGTCGTCGCGGCCAGTTCCGGCATGCTCCGCCCGAAGGCCTCGATCGTCAGCCACTGGTCGTAACCGCCCTTGCGCAGCGACTTGAAGATCTGCTTGAACGGCACGTGCCCTGTGCCGGGCGTGCCCCGGTCGTTCTCGGAGACGTGCACGTGCCGGAGCATCTTCACGTTCTTCTTGATGCAGCCGACCGGGTCCTTCTCCTCGATATTGGCGTGGAAGGAGTCGTACATCACGCCGAAATTGGGGTGATTGACCCGCTTGGCGTGTTCGACGCCGTCGGCAATCGTATTGAGGAAATAGCACTCGAAACGGTTCAGACACTCGATGGCCAGCACCACGCCCGCCTTCTGGGCGTAATCGGCGATCTGGCGATGCACCTCGGCGGCCCGCTCCTTCTCCTGGTCGGTCGGCCCGGTGCCGCTGAAGTGCTTGCCGCCCAGGGGCTGATAGTAAGGCCCGCACAGGACCTCCGAGCCCAGCGCCGCGTTGCAGTCGATGACCCACTGGAGGTACTCGACCGCGCCCGCGCGGCTCTTGGGGTCGGCGCTGATCGGATTGTGCTCGGCGTCCGGCATGACGGTGCAGGTGGTGCACCCCAGGCCGTTGTCCTTGAGCGCCTGGCCGACCTTCTCGTAGTGCTTCACGTCCCCCAGGAACAGGGGCACTTCCACGCCGTCATAGCCGGTGGCCTTGAGCTTCTGCAATGTCCCGAAGTGCTCCTCCGTGACAAACGGCGTCCACAGCAGCATGTTGAATCCGATCTTCATAGAGATCCCTCACAATGAATGGGTGAACAGGGGAAAGAACCGGGGCCCGGAGGCGTAAATGCATATACGAGTGGATGCATCGTTGCACACATGCGTTGCCACCACACGAACGATTGTTGACCAACAAACGGCGACCCGCGTCCGCGAGTCACAGCCCTGCCCCTTCTACCGCCCCCCGCGCACTGTGTCAACCCTTTTTCCATGCGCCCGCGGCGGGAAGCCACGCCCCCGGATTCGGCCCGGCCGCCGGGGCGGTTCCTTGAGCATTGGTCGGGGCCACGTTGAGCAAACGGCCCGCGGTCCGGCGCCGCGGCGGCGCGCATAGCAACAACAGAGACATGGATGTTGGGGCAGCATGTCGTTTCCGGATCGCATTGACCGTCTGCTGTACTCCGGCCAGATGCGGCGGAGGCACGGAACGACTATCGGTACGTGGGGGTTACACTGAAGATCACCAAACTCGCCGGGCAGGGTTTGTCGCCAGCCGCGGCCGACCTGACGCTCCATCATTACTGGAGTTCTGCAAAATGGGGAGTTGGGCCTATTATTCCTCTCGGACACCGCGGGCACGAGCGGCGCCGTCCTCTACCTCGATGCGGTCTTCGGCTACCTGGAGCCGGATACGAAGGAATGCTGGATTTGCCTCGGCCAACCGACGACCCAGCCGTTCGTCTGTCCGGCGCCGGCGTGGAAAGCCGAGAGCCGGGTCCCCTGGATGTCTGGTGGTTTGCTGGCCCCGACCGTCCGACGAGTCACGCGTCAAGGCCGGTAGACCTTGGCGATGGTCCTGCGCACGGGCCATCCGCCATCGCCAAGCTCCGAAGACTCCGCTTGACGCTGCCACCCATGCAGCAAACCACTCTGCGTTTGCCCTGCGCGCCGAGGGCTTTGGGCTTGACCGGCGGGGGCTCTTCTGATAGCGTGCTCGGCGTTCCAAGACGTGGGGCGCTTCGAGTCAATCTGCGGAGCCGCCGGTCCGGCGGGTGCGGCAGGCCTGAGAAGCGGCGCCGATTACAGGATGTCAGTTGGAGAAGCATGCCAGGATGAAGGCCTTTGCCCACATGCTCCGGTACATCTGGCCGCAGTGGCCCCGGATCATCATCGTCGTACTCAGCGCCATCGCCATCGCGCTGATGCTGTCCCTGAGTTTCGTGACCATCATCCCGCTGCTGCGCGTCATGATCGGCACGGAGGGTCTGCGCGGCTGGGTGGATCGCAAGGCCTCGGAGTACTACTACGGGGTGCAACTGTCGGATCGGCCGGAGCTGTCCGCCGGCATGCATCTGATGGTGACCCAGGTTGCCAAGGACAGTCCGGCCGAGCAGGCCGGCCTGCGGCCGCAGGATTTCATCGCCGATGTCAACCACCTGCGGCAGCAAGATCCGAACACCTCCTACATGCGGCTGCTGGAGGAGTTGGCGACGACCCGCCAAGAGACCGTCCCGATCGTGCTGAAACGGCCGGAGGGGGACGCCCTGCGCACGCTCACCGCCGCGCTGCGGACGGCGGACCACCCCGAATACGCCCGGGCGGTCGAGGACCGATGGTTCAAACGCCTCCAACAACAGGTGGGGGTAGCCGCCACGCGCGGCGCGCAGCGGCTCGTCTCGGTCCTGCCTCGCGCGCAGACGGCCGAGAACAAGGTCAAAGCCGTATTGCTCATCGTGCTCGTGATCGGCGTCACCACCGTCGTGCGCTGCATCGCCAAGTACTACCAGGATTATCTGGGACAGAAGATCGTCGAGGTCGGCGTCAATCACCTTCGGGAAGACGTCTTCGGACGCCTGACGCGCATGCCGGTGGGGATCTTCGCGAATGAGAAGCCCAGCGACCTGATCAGCCGGATCGTGCGCGACACGGTCATCATGGGCGCGGCGCTGCGCGTGCTCCTGGGCAAGGCGCTGCGCGAGCCGCTGAACGCCCTGTTCCTGGTCGGGGCCGCCATGTACATCAACTGGCAGTTGGCGCTGGTGTTTCTGGGCGGCGCCCCGGTGGTCTTCGTGCTCTTCGGGACCTTCGGCTCCCGGATGAAGAAGGCCACGCGCCGCTCTCTGATCGCCAGCTCGCAGATGCTGGGCAAGCTCCAGGAAACGGTCGTCGGGTTGCGCATGATCAAGGTGTACAACCAGGAACAGTACGAGCAGAAGCGTTTCGCGCAGATCAACAACCAGTTGCTCCGGCAGGTGCTCAAGATGTCCAAAGTGGACGCGGCGGCCCAACCGGTGCTCGAAGTGCTGGGCATGTCGGCCGGCTGCGCGGCGCTGGTCGTCGGCATGCGCTGGGTCGCGGACAACAAGCTGGACGGGGCGGAATTCCTGGCGTTGCTGGTCCTGCTGGGCGCCGCCGCGGAGGCCGTGCGCAAGACCAGCGACATCTGGACCAAGCTGCAGCAGTCCAACGCCGCCGCGGAGCGGATCCTCGAGGTGATCGAGCAACCGGTCGAGATCGAAAAGCCGGAGGCGATAGTTCTGCCGCCGATGAAGAAGAGCATCGAATTCCAGGAGGTCCGGTTCTCCTACCCCGGCGCCGCGCGCCCGGCCCTCGACGGCATCAACCTGGCGGTCGCCGCGGGCCAGAATGTGGCCATCGTCGGCCCCAACGGCTCCGGCAAGACCACCCTGGCCAATCTGCTCCCGCGGTTCTACGATCCCGATGCCGGCCGCCTCCTGGTCGACGGCCACGATCTCCGCGACGTCACGCTGCGGAGCCTCCGCGACCAGATCGGCATGGTGACCCAGCAGGTCATCAGTTTCAACGATACCATCGCCGTCAATATCGGTTACGGCCGGCACGGGGCCACGCAGGACGAGATCGTCGCCGCCGCCCAGCGGGCCTATGCCCACGAATTCATCGGCAAGCTGCCCAAGGGCTACGAGACCGTCATCGGGGAACAGGGCGTCGGGCTCAGCGGCGGCCAGCTCCAACGGATCGTCATCGCCCGCGCCATTCTCAAGAACCCGGCCATCCTCATTTTCGATGAGGCGACCAGCCAGATCGACGCCGAGAGCGAGGCCAAAATCCACGAGGCCATCGAGCAGGTGATGCAGAATCGCACCACGTTCATCATCGCGCACCGCTTCAGCACGGTCATCGCCGCCGATACGATCGTCGTCATGAACGAGGGAAGGATCGTCGCCCAGGGCCAGCACGAGGAACTGATGCAGACCTGTTCGATCTATCAGGCCCTCTATGAGACGCAACTGATCAAGGCCTGAACCCGGGTGCACGCTGTCAGGGAAAAACACGTACCCGGCCGGATGAACTGTGGCGCTCCGCCGCCTCTATAGATTGCAGCGCCGCCTCGGACCGAATCCGACAACACGCGCCCGGGGTGGGCCGGATGCGAGCAGAAGCAGAGCGTTTCGGGCGAAGATCATGCCGTACCGTGCACGAGAGAGAAAGGCACACGACCTGTTCAGCCGCTACGAGGGCAATCCGATCCTGAAGCCCGAGGACTGGCCCTATCCGGCCAACGCCGTCTTCAATCCCGCGGCGGCCCGGGTGGACAGCCAGACGCTCCTGCTGGTCCGCGTCGAGGACATGCGCGGCTTCTCCCATCTGACGGTCGCCCGCAGCCTCAACGGGTTCACGGATTGGCAGATCGATTCGGATCCGACCCTCACCGCCGATGTCAGTTCCCAGGAGGAACGCTGGGGTCTGGAGGACGCCCGGGTGGTGTGGCTGGAGGAGCAGAAGCAGTTCGCCGTCACGTACGTTTCCTTCAGCGAAGGCGGTCCGCTGGTCTCGCTGGCGATCACCAAGAACTTCCACACGTTCGCCCGGCTGGGCGGGATGCTGCCGCCGGAGGACAAAGATGCCTGCCTGTTCCCCCGCCGGTTCGACGGCCGCTTCGCCATGATCCATCGCCCGATCGTCCGCGGCGAAGCCCACATCTGGCTGAGCCTGTCGCCGGACCTGAAGCACTGGGGCGACCACCAACTGCTGATCCATACCCGCCACGCCTACTGGGATTCGCACCGGGTGGGGCTGGCCTGCCAGCCGATCGAGACGCCCGAGGGTAGGCTCGTCTTCTATCATGGGGTGCGGGTAACCACGGCCAGCCAGATCTACCGGCTGGGCCTGGTGCTGCTGGATCTGCACCATCCATGGAAGATGCTGCGGCGCAGCGCGGAGTGGATCTTCGGGCCGCAGGCCTACTATGAGCGGGTGGGCGATGTCGGCGATGTCGTCTTTCCGACGGGCGCAATCGTCGAGGAGGACCGCGATGAGCTGCGCATCTACTACGGAGCCGCGGATTCCACCATCGCGGTAGCGACCGCCAGGCTCAGA
>VGYL01000518.1 GCA_016872975.1 Planctomycetota bacterium | reverse complement strand
GCATGGGCATGGGCGGCATGGGCATGGGCGGCATGGGTGGAATGGGCGGCATGGGTGGAATGGGTATGGGTGGTATGGGCATGGGTGGTATGGGCATGGGCGGCATGGGCATGGGCGGCTATGGCGGCGGCATGGGTGGTGGGGCGATGGCCTACAGTCTGCGGGACATTCTCATGCAGAGCGTCAACCCCGAGAGCTGGTACGAGCTCTCGACGACAGATCCTCCGTCCCAGGGGCAAATCACGCTGTATCCGCAAGATTTGCCGAAGAAGATGGCAGTCTTCAACACGCCGGAGGCGCACCAGCAAATCAGCGATCTGCTCGACCAGCTTCGCAAGTCGCTCGGCCATGAGGTGTCCATCGAGGCGCGCTTCCTGGTGGTCAGCGAGAACTTCCTGGAGTCGATCGGGCTGGATATGGACTTCAGCTATCGGCCCGGCGGGCGCTGGGGCGTGATTACGGTGGACCAGACCTCCATCCTGTCGGCGGCGCCGGACGTCTCGACACGGGTTCCCGGCAGCTTGGGCAGCCTGGCTGATACCTCGGCGGCGACCATCGGGGCCGGCTGGGGCACCGCTCTCGATGATCTGCAGGTGAGCCTCCTGATCCGCGCCACGCAGGGGCGCAGCGATGCCAAGGCCCTCTCGGCGCCGAAGGTGACGGTCCTCAGCGGTGAAGGGGCGTCTTTCACCCTGACCGACCTCGTGGCGTACGCCTTGCCGAACGTCACCGGCTCGATCGGGGCCGTGGGTGGAACCGGAGCCACGGCGGTGGGGCAAACCGTTCAACCGCAGCCCGGCTACGCCCAAGTCGGCAGCCAACTGAGCATCACCCCGACGATCACCAAGGACAAGAAGTACGTCCTGTTGAACATCGTCAGCCAGCAGATCGATCTGCTGCGGATGAGGACCCTGCAGGTGACCTCTCCGAACCCGAACGTGACGGCCGGCGCCCCGCCGACGATCACGACCCCGATGACGCTCCCGGAGACCGAGACCGCCAACGTGGCGACGCGCGTGAGCGTTCCCGATCGGGGCACACTGTTGCTGGGCGGGCACAAGCTGGCGGCCCGGGTGGACAAGGAGGTGGGCGTGCCGATCCTGAGCAAGATCCCGATTCTCGGCCGTCTGTTCACCAATCGCAGCTCCATTCGGGACGAGAAGATTTTGCTCATCCTGGTCAAGCCGACGATCATTTTGCAGGAAGAGACCGAGCAGGAGGCCATCGCCGCGATGGAGGAAATCGTCACCGGGTTTCGGCCGTAATTGACCCCCGTCTTGCAGAGGCCGATAGTGAGCAGGAGAGAGGGTTCCCCGGCACCGACGTGGTACGGACTTAGGCACAGTTGTACGGAAGATAGGCTTATGAAAGAGCAGATTCAGGAGCGCCCCGGCGCCCGGCGATGGCTGATGAGCTTCGTGCTCATTCTCTGTGCCCAGGCGGGCTTGGGAGCAGCCAGCGAATTCTCATTTCCCTTGTGGGACGCCGCCAGCAGTGGCGGTTCTGCGGCGGGCGAGTCGGGCGAATTGCTCGTCTGTTTCGTTTCGGGAGACACGCCGGCGGTGAGCTGTCCCGACCTGGCCGGGCCGCGCACGCCGCGGGCCGTGCGCGAGGCCGTCTCCCGCCGCCTCGTGGCCGGATCTTCCATCCAGAAGCAATACGACGGCGTGGTCCCCGGACTGACGCTCGTGCGCCTGCCGAGGGGTGCGTCCGTGGCGGACGCGATGATGCGCTTCAGCGCCTGTGCGGACGTCCTGTACGCCGAGCCGAATTACCGCTACAAGCTGCACAAGGTCCCGATGGACCCCAATTTCCCCCAGCAGTGGGCCCTGAACAACACCGGCCAGTCCGGGGGACGCCCGGACGCCGACATCGATGCCCCGGAGGCCTGGGACATCCATACGGGGACCAAGGAGTTCAAGGTCGCCATTCTCGACACCGGCATCGATTCCTCGCATCCGGACCTGGCGTTGAATCTGTGGATGAACCAGCAGGAGATGTTCGGCAAGCCCGGCGAGGATGACGACGGCAATGGTGTGGCCGACGACTTCTTCGGCTATGACTTCATCGGCAACAGGCCCGACCCGGTGGACGATGTCTACCACGGAACGTACGTGGCGGGCATTATCGGCGCGTTCCCCAACAACATGATGGGGATTTCCGGCGTCAACTGGGCGGTGAACATGGTGATCTGCAAGGTCGCCGACCAGGACGGGGTGAAGCTCGACGCCGCCATCGCGGCCATCCAGTACGCCACCGCCACCGGCGCCAAGGTGATCAACGCCTCCTGGGGCGGCCCGGACTACAGCAAGAGCCTCAAGGATGCGATCGCCGCGGCCGGCAAGAAGGGCGTTCTGTTCGTGACCTCGGCCGGCAACGACTCCAACAACAACGACAAGGTCCCGGTCTATCCGGCCAACTACGATCTCGACAACATCATCTCGGTCATGGCGACCGACCACAATGACGGGCCGGCCTGGCCGTCGAATTACGGGCGCAAGACGGTGGACCTGGCGGAGCCCGGGCTGAACGTTCTGAGCACGACGCCGATGAAGGCGACGCCCGCGATGACGGCGGACGGCATCACGCCGGAATACGGCATGATGTCCGGCACGTCGGTCGCCGCGCCCCACGTTTCGGGAACGGCGGCCCTGCTGTGGTCGAAATCCCCGTTCCTGTCGGTCCACCACGTCAAGCACATCCTGATGACGACGGCGGACAAGGTCGTGCCGGGGCTGTGCCTGTCGCACGGGCGCGTCAATGCGGCCAACGCCCTGAAGGCGGTGCCGACCGGACAACTGGGCCGCGTGCTCAATACGCGCGACGACCCGACCAAGCCGGCCAGTCTCCATATGTCCCTGCAGGCCGCCATCGACGCCGCCGAGGACGGAGATACTCTCATCGCCGAAGGCAAGCCCAACAGCAATACGATCTATCTGGAGCAGATCGACTTCAAGGGCAAGGCGATCACCCTGCGCAGCGGCAACATCCAGAATCCCGCCGATCCCAACCTCTATCCGGAGACGACGTTCATTCTCGGCCTGGCCAAGCCCGGCTCGGTCGTGACCTTTGCCAACGGCGAGGATCGCGACACGGTCCTCAGAGGCTTCACCATCGCTTGGGGCGTCGCCGAGTACGGCGGCGGCATCCGGTGCGAGGACGCGTCGCCGACGATCAGCTTCTGCATCATCGCCCACAACCAGGCCCGCCTTTACGGCGGCGGCCTCGACTGCCTGGGCGGCGCGCCGAAGATCACCAACTGCGTCATCAGCGACAACTGGGCGTTCGGCGCCGCGGCCATCGGTGGCGGCATCAACCTCGAAGAGGCCACCGCGGAGATCTCGGACTGCATCATCCGCAACAACCTGTCCATGAATATCGGCGGCGGCCTCGCGTGCTTCCAGGCCGCACCGACGGTCTTCAACTGCTTCTTCACCAACAACGGGGCGGTCAGCGGCAGCGGGCAGATTGATCTGCACGACGCCTCGCCCACCATCGTGAACTGCACCATTGTCACCGATGATTTCAACCCTGCGCGCGACGGCGGCATCTGGGCCTTCGGACAGTCCAATCCGGATATCCGCAACTGCATTCTCTGGGGCAACGGCGACGATCTGTACGGCTGTTTCGCCACGTACTCCTGCATTGAGGACGGCGACAGCGGCGCCGGCAATACCAGCGCCAATCCGCAGTTCACGCAGGGACCGCGCGGGTACTACTACCTCAGCCAGCAGGCGGCCGGGCAGTTGACCGGCAGTCCGTGCGTCGATGCCGGCAGTCCCGCCACCGAGCCCGCGTTCGTGCAGCACCTGACCGCGCGGACCACACGGACCGACGGCGTGTCCGATAGCGGCACGATCGATATCGGGGCGCATTACGGGGCGGCCCCCGCGCAGCGTTTCGGTCTGACGGTCACGGTGGTGGGTGCCGACGGCAAGCCGGTCCCGGCGAGCCAAGCGGGCGGCCGGGTCGATCCGAACGGCGGCTCCTTCCGCCAGTTCGAGGTGGTCCGGCTCCAGGCCTTCGTGAAGGACGGCTATCGGATCAAGCGTTGGGTCGGCACGCCGGACGACACGAAGAAAGACCCCATCGTCACGTTCGTGATGATGGACCAGGTCAGTATCCAGATCGAGTTCGAGCCGATCCCGCTGTTCCGGCTCCGCACCGCGGTCGTGGGCGCCAACGGCAGCCTGACGCCCCTCCATCGCCGGGGCGAGCTCTATCGGGACGGCACCGTCGTGAACCTGACGGCCCACCCCGACCAGGGCCACATCGTGGATATGTGGGAGGGAACGGATAACGACGCGCTGTGGACGAACAAGAACACGGTGACCATCGACGGCGACAAAGACGTCACGGTCAAGTTCAAGCAGGCCAAGAGCCTGCGGGTCCCCGCGCAGTACCGCACGATCGCGGACGCGATCAACGCGGCGAGCCGGCACGGCGACAAGATCATCGTCAGCGCGGGCACGTACCGCACGCACTCCCTTGACTTCAACGGCAAGGCGATCACGCTGGTCAGCGAACATCCGGACAATCCGGTCGCGGTGGCACGGACGATCATCGACTGCGCCCAACTCGGGCGGGCCTTCATCTTCCAGAGCGGCGAAGGCCGCGACTCCGTTATCGACGGTTTCACGATCCGCAACGGCTCGGCCGTCTACGATCCGAACACGCCCAGCAGCACGGGCGGCACCGGCGCCGACGGCAACGACGCCTTCGGCGGCGCCATTGCCTGCTTCAATGGCAGCAGTCCGACGTTGTCCAACCTGGTGATCGAGAATTGTATCGCGTGGGGACGCCGCGGCGAGGACGGCAGTTTCGTATATCCCGGCTTCCCGGCTCCAGCCCCGCCGGCGGCTCCTCTGCCGGCCGCAGACCAGTTGCCGGATCCCCCGGCGCGCGATCCGAACTCCGAGGACCCGGACGACCCCAACATTCCGGACGATGACTCCGGCATTCCGGGCGCCGCCGGGGCGGTCGGTGCCGATGGCACGGCCGGGGCCGATGGTGCCGTGGGCGCCGATGGATACAAGGGCGGCCGGGGCGGCCACGGCTACGGTGGCGCGCTCTACTTCGATGCCAACTGCCAACCGCTGATCCTCAACTGCCGGATCATCGATTGCCAGGCGCTCGGCGGTGACGGCGGCTTCGGCGGCGTGGGTCAGAACGGCCAGGACGGCCAGGACGGCCAGGACGGTCAGGACGGCCAGCAGGGCCAGAATGGCGGCGACGGCGATCCGCAAGGGGCCGGCGGCAACGGCGGCAATGGCGGCAACGGCGGCGCCGGCGGTCTCGGTGGCGCCGGCGGCCGGGGCGGCGACGGCGGCAACGGC
>VGYL01000517.1 GCA_016872975.1 Planctomycetota bacterium | reverse complement strand
CGCTCAACGCGGAGATCGAAGAGGGCTACAAGAGCGTCCTGTTGTGCCACTTGGGGAATATCTCCTACCGGCTCGGCCGGACCGTCCGCCTCGATCCGGCCACCCGCCGCATCGCGGGCGACAAAAAGGCCGCGGGCCTGTGGGCCCGGGAGTATCGTCCCGGCTGGGAGCCGCAGGTTTGAGGGCCGGATGGAAGATCCCCTGAAACCACAGGGACAAGAACAGAGTCCCGTGCAAATCCGCCGGGCCGAGGGGCGTGACATGGACGCCCTGCTGACCATCGAGCAGCAGTGCTTCAACGTCTACTACTATGATTATTACCTGCTCGACCGGCGGGACTTCGAGTTCTACCTGGAGGATGCGGAGACCCTCTTTTTCGTGGCGGTCCGGGAGGCCCCGGTGGTCGGCTACATCCTCGGCGCGGTCGATCCCGGGCGGGACCCGCCCCGCGTCCACATCGACAGCATCGCCGTCCTGCCGCAGGCGCAGCGCCAGGGAATCGGCAACCACCTGCTGCAAGCCTTCACGGCCGAAGCCCGCCGCCAGGGCTGCCGGCGGGTGACCCTCGAAGTCTCGACCGCCAACACCGCGGGCCTGGCCTTCTTCACCCGGCACGGATTTCGCGAGATTCGCCGACTGCCCGGCTACTACGGCAAGGGCCTGGACGCCCTGTTCATGGCCCGGGAATTACGGTAGCCCGGCCGATATTATCGGCTCCTCACCACCAATGCCCGGCCCGAGGCAAGAAATGCAAGGCCCCGCGCTTGTTTTTCCCCGGGACTTCCTATATAATGATGTACAAGTCAGTGAGTACTTCGGGCGAGTTGGGTATGGGTTTGGACCGGGTGATGACGGAATGATAGCCAGATCGTTTTTCAGACGAGCGCGAGCGACAGGTCTGCTCATTCTTGCGCTGGCGATGCTCTGCCACGGTCAGCCGGGCCAGGTGGTCGGTTGGGGCACGTCCCTCGGGGGGCCCCATGAGCCCCAGCCAGGCGATGAATACATGACCATCTGTGCCGGCGGCTTTCACAGCCTGGCGCTGACCGCCGGCGGCTCGCTCGTGGCCTGGGGCGAGAACACCAACGGGCAGTGCAACGTGCCGTTCGGCAATGACTTCGTCGCCATCGCGGCGGGACACTATCACAACCTGGCCCTGCGGACCGACGGGACGGTGACCGCCTGGGGCGACAATTCCCGCGGACAATGCAACGTGCCGCCGCGGACGAAATTCCTGGCCATTGCCGCCGGGACCTGGCACAGCCTGGGCATCCGGCAGGACGGCACGCTGGTGGCCTGGGGCTGGGACGAGCACGGACAATGCGACGTGCCGCCCGGCAACGATTACGTCGATCTCGCCGGCGGGTACTACCACAGTCTGGCCTTGAAGGCCGACCGGTCCCTCGTGGCCTGGGGCGCCAATGGCGATGGGCAGTGCGATGTCCCGGCCGGCAGGGATTTCGTTCGGATTGCGGCCGGCTCGCTGCACGGCCTCGCCCTGCGGGCCAACGGCACCCTCGTCGCCTGGGGCCGCAACAGCGAAGGACAGTGCCGCATCCCGGCCGGCAGCGATTTCGTCGCCATTTCGGCCGGAGCGTTTCACAGCCTGGCTCTGCTGGCCGACGGCCACGTCGAGGCCTGGGGCCAGAACAATTACGCCCAGTGCGATACGCCGGCGGTGGACAATGTCGCGATCATCGCCGCGGGGGGATTCCACAGCGTGGCCATCCGGGACAACCGGCCGAGGACCGGCCGTCCCGCGCCGGTCAAGGCCCCCGCGGTCAAACGCACGACGCCCGCCCCGGAACCGAAGGGCGCCAGTACGGTCCCGGCGGCCGCTCCTCAACCGCAGCCGGCGCCAATCGTTCAACTGCCGCCTGCCAAACCCTCGGTGGCGACCCCGGCACCGGACAAGATCGCCGGCGCCATCGTGACAACCCCTGTGGCATCTGAGCCCACGCCCCCCGCGGTCAGTGACCCGGGGCCCGTGACTCGTGACCCGGGGCCCGCATCACCGAGGACGGGGCACGCGTCCGGTCCGGCGGAGAAACCCGCCGCACCGACGGTGGATCCTAATCTGCTGGCGGATTTGAACGATCCCGTCCGCCAGGGTCTGACGGCCAACCTCTACCTGGATTCCGGGGCTCGCGCGGTGCCGGTCTATCACTTCACCTCGATTGCTTCGACGCCGGGCGCGGGGCCCAAGCAGCACTTCTGTACGATCAGCGACGACGAAAAGTACAAGCTGATCGACACCCAGGCCAAACTCTGGAAGTACGAAGGCATCGCGTTCTTTGCCTACACCCAGGGACAGCAGCCGCCGGACGCCCGGCCCGTCCATCGCTTCCGGTCCGAGAGCCTCAACCGCTATTTCTTCACGATGGATGAGGCGCAGAAGCAGATGATCATCGACAAGCTCGGCCACGTCTGGAAATACCAAGGGGTGGCCTGGTACGCGCCTCCAATCAAGGCCAGCCAGAAGAAGTAGCATGGGCATCTTGCCCATGAGTCTCAGAGAGTATTTGAGAACCCAGTTCAGTAATGGGTGGCAGCGGCAAGCGGAGTCTTCGGAGCTTGCCGATGGTTTGGTCCATCCGCCATCGGCAAGGCCTGCGCAAAGCCTACGGCCTTGCCGCTGCCACCCGTCGCACTGGACCAGCCCCAGGCCAAGGCTTCTCACACACCCTCTCAGAGCCAGCCGGGCCCTGGTGCCACGGGCGAGACGCCCGTGATACTCATGGGCGCTCGCGCCCATGCTACGTCGAGAGCGTATCGCGCTCGCGGGCGGCGCCGATGTGAGTGCTCCGTTTGAGGGCGCGGGCCAACGCCTCCATGAAAGTCTCCGAAAGCGTCGGATGCGGGTGGATGGTCAGCGCGATATCGAGGGCGGTGGCCCCCATCTCCATCGCCAATGTGGCCTCGGGGATCAGCTCGCCCGCACCCGCGCCGATGATTCCCACGCCGAGAATCCGCCCGGCCTCGTCGAGAACGACTTTCGTAAGCCCCACGCTCTCGCCCAGCGTGGCCGCCCGGCCGGAGGCCTGCCAGGGAAACTTGGCGACCTTGTAGGGAATCCCCTGCTCCTTGGCCTGCACTTCGCTCAGCCCGCAGGCGGCCAATTCCGGGTCCGTGTATTCCACGAAGGGGATGGCCCGCGGCTCGAAGACCGCATCCTTGCCCGCCGCAACCTCGGCCGCCACGGCGCCCTGATGGTTGGCCCGGTGGGCCAGTTGCAGGCCGCCCGTGACGTCCCCGATCGCAAAGAGCGCGGGATCATCGGTGCGGCACCGGGCGTCCACCTTCACGTTGCCTTTGTCATCGAGTTGGACCTTCGTGTTCTCCAGGCCAAACCCGCTTGAGTTCGGTTTGCGGCCTACCGCGACGAGCACCTTGTCGAACACCACCTCTTTCTTCTGCGCCTCTTCTCCCTCGAACCGGACCCGCAGGCCGTTCTTCTGCTCTTTCGCCTCGACCACTTTCGTCTGGAGCATGATGGACTCGAAGCGTTTCTCGATCTGTTTGTGGAGGATCGAGACCAGTTCCGGGTCCACCCCCGGCATCAACTGCGGCATCATCTCGACCAGGGAGACCTTCGCGCCCAGGCGGCTGTAGATATCGCCCTGCTCCAGGCCGATGTAGCCGCCGCCGATGACCAGCAGGGACTTGGGGACACTCTCCAGGGCCAGCGCCCCTTCGGAGTCCATCACGAGGTGCGACTTCCTGGGGATCATCGGCAGCCAAGCGGACGAGGAGCCCGTGGCGATAATGCCCTGCTCGAAAGACATCTGGTCCGTGCCGGCCCGCTTGCGGCGGACCCGGACCGTGTGGCTGTCCGTGAACGCGGCCTCGCCCTGGATGTACTCGATCTTCCACTGCTTGCACAGCAGGCCCAGGCCTTGCGTGAGTTTCGTGATGACACCGGTCTTCCACGCGCGCAGTTTATCGAGGTCGATGGTGGGCTTGCGAAACGTCAGACCCCAATCGGTCGCCCGCTCAGCCTCGGCCATCACCTTGGCCACATGCAGAAGAGCCTTGGAGGGGATGCAGCCTCGGTACAGACAGACACCTCCCGGATTGACCTCGCGGTCGATGAGAGTCACCTTGAGCCCCAGTTGGGCGGCCACAAACGCGGCGGCATACCCCCCGGGCCCCGCCCCCACGATCAATAGTTGTCGTTTGTCATTCCCCGCCATGACCTTCTCCAACGTAGCATGGGCGCGAGCGCCCATGTGCTCCACGGGTGTCTCGCCCGTGCCGGCAGGACCGGATGGTCTTGCGCCGCATGGGCAAGATGCCTCATCCTTCTACACGTTCTTGCCTTGTTGCCGAGGGTGGCATCGCCAAAGGCTCCGCCTTTGACGATGGTTGATGCCCTCGACGGTACCTCGACAGCACGCGAGAAAGCCATCGTCAAGGCCGGAGGCCTTGGCGATGCCACTCACTTCAGCATGTCATTGCGAGCGCAGCGAAGCAATCTACTACCCATCGGATTGAGATTGCTTCGTCGCTGCACTCCTCGCAGTGACATTCGGCGTTTGAGGTAGTCTCCAAATCCGAAGCCGCCTGTGTGCGTCACAACAGCATCGTCAGCGGCTGCTCGAGCGCCTGGGCGACCCAATGGAGGAAGCGTGCGCCGTCGGCGCCATCGATGACCCGGTGGTCGTACGAGAGCGACAGAGGCAGGATCAGACGTTTCTCGATCAGGTCCTCCCGGGGGGCCGCCTCCCAGAGGGCGCGGGAGATGCCCAGAATCGCCACCTGCGGCCAGTAGACGACCGGGGAGAAATTCGTGCCGCCCAGGCCGCCGAGATTGGAGACGGTGAAACCGCCGCCCATCAGGTCGTCGGGCAGGATCTGCTTGTTCCGCGCCTTGGCGGCCAGCTCCGCCAATTCGACGGAGACCTGAACGAGGCCTTTCTGGTCCACATCCCGAATCACCGGCACGAGCAGCCCCCGGTCGGTATCCACCGCCACGGCGATATGGCAGTACTTGCGGTAGCCTCGATTTCCACGGTACTGGAAACGGCTAACAAATCCTGCCGAAGAGGCGACTGGAGATCAGGAGAAGGAGAGACGTAGCCGCTTGTTTCCAAACCAGGGCATGGGGACGGTCTGATCGGTCCACCGCGAAGCAATGAGGTACGGGTTATGAGCGTGCTTGTCGAAGCAGACGACCACTTCCTGCTCGCCCACCTGAACGGTGGCGGAGAGATCGCGCACATTGCGAAAGAGCTTCTTGGCCTGGGCGTGCTGATATTCCCGGCCAATGCGGTCGGCCATGAGACGGTACAACGAACTGGCCATCAAGGTGATCTGCAGGTCGAAGTCCACCTGGAGTCCG
>VGYL01000516.1 GCA_016872975.1 Planctomycetota bacterium | reverse complement strand
ACCGTGGCCTGCTCCAGGCGTTCGTTTTCCATCAGTATACGGCCCCAAGCGGGTCCCTGCAAGCTCTGGACCACGTGGAATCCAGACGGTGCGTGGTACGCACCCTACCGGCTGGCATTCGTCCGCCGAGGACGGCTGACCTACCACCTTCCTGCTCGTCCTGCGGACCGCCTGCCGGCGGGGGGATCTGGGGTAATGACTCGTTGTTTTCAGACACGGATTCACACGGATGAACACGGATTATCCAGCCCGGCCTGCGGCCCGAACCAAGAGATCTTGAACCACGGAGATCACGGAGGGCACGGAGATGAAGGGGATTGTCCCTCGACGGCACGATGCCAACCACGTGAACCCCCCTGTCCTTTCCACCGGTGTCTTTGGTTCTGTCTCCGTGGCCTCCGTGCCCTCCGTGGTTCCAAACACAGTCCTTTCTGTCATCAGGGCTTACGTTGTTCTCTCGGAATTATCTGGAAACGGTTTTCAGTTGTTGCGGGTTAGTAGCAAAGAGTGCCGAACGGCGTCGGGTCGTCCCGCGATCCCCGTCCCAAATCCGTGTCTCACGCTCTTCATTTGACCAGCGCGGACGGGATGTTCGGGCTGCGGGGATTGACGGTAATCGTTCGTCTCGAGGGGGAGACCACCAGGTCCATGTCCTCCATGGGCACCGCGCCCAAGAGAACCGAATCGCCGAGGACGATCGCCCCGGTGAAGCAGGTGCGGTTCTCGAAGCGGATCTGGATGGGGCCGACGTAGGGGACGACGTGGGAGCGCTCGTCCGCGGTGGTGACCTCGCGTTTGTCGATCTCGGGCAGTTGCAGTTGCACCGCCACGTGTTCGGGGATGCAGATGGTCATGGCTCCGGTATCCACCAGGGCCCGGACCACCACGGGCTTGAGCTCGGGCTTGCTCGGATTCGACAATTCGATCTGGGCCTCGACCCTTCCCACGGTTCCCGTCTCCTTGCTTCGCACGCCTGCCGTTTTCATCGTCCGTTCTCCGTCCCTGGTCCGAGCTTTCCTTCTCCCACCATCATACCTCCCCTCGGCCGGTCCCTGCAAGCACGGACCTGCGTGAAATCCAGCCGGGTGCGGCCCTGTTGACCTTGGACCATGCTCTACGACGGCCCGTGCCTGGGGTCCGGCTGGCGTACACTCTCATGTGCGGACCGCCGTTTTCCACAAGCCTTCGTGAGCCAGATCGGCGGCATAGGCCAACGCCGCGAGGATGTCCTCCCGAGTCAGTTGCGGATAGTGGTCGATGAGGTCGTCGAAGGTCAGGCCTTCCGCCAAGCCATCCAGGATAATCGCGATCTCAATCCGCGTGTCGCGAATACAGGGTCGTCCGCCGCATATCCCAGGGTCTAACGTAACCCGGCTCTTGTCGGCTGATCTGTCCATGGTTCAGGCTTTCCTTTTTCCCCCAGTTTACTTCCCCGGGCCGGTTCCGGCAAGCCCGGGGCTGGCTGGAATCAAACCCAGTGCGGCCCTTCTGGTCGGAAGAACCAGGGGTTGTGCCTTGGTGGCGCACAGAGCGGTTGACAAGGCAAGCGGTACCGGCTATTTTAAAGTATAACTTTAAATTGGCCGATAACGGGAATACCGATGTACCATCAAAGATCGCTCAAAGACGTGTGGTTGGAGGCCTCGAAGCAGTTTCCGGTGCTGCTGTTGACCGGTCCGCGCCAGGTGGGCAAGACGACCTTTCTCCAGCACGTGCGCGGCAAAGACCGGACGTATGTGACCTTGGACGACCCCCTCGTGCGTGCTCTGGCCGCGGACGATCCGGGTCTGTTTCTGAGCCGGTTCGAGCCGCCGCTGCTGATCGATGAGATTCAATACGCGCCGGGCTTGCTGCCGTACATCAAGATGACCGTGGACGCGCAGCGGCAGGCGGGCCAATTCTGGCTCACGGGCTCCCAGCAGTTTCTGGCGATGAAAGGCATCTCGGAATCGCTGGCCGGCCGCGTGGGAATCCTCCAGATGCTGGGCTTCTCCACGCCGGAGAAACGCCGGCGGGACCTGGCCCTTGTACCGTTTCTGCCGACGCCGACGGCCCTGGCGCCGCGGCTGCAGCGCGCACGCCGGACCTCGCTGAAGGCCCTGTACCAGGACCTCTGGATAGGCCGCTATCCCGCCCTCCTGAGCGGGGCCGACCGCAATCGCGAGCTCTACTACAGCTCCTACGTCCAGACCTACCTCCAGCGCGATGTGCGGGACCTGGCCCAGGTGGGGGACCAGATCGCCTACTCCAAGTTCATCGTCGCCTGTGCGGCGCGGACGGGACAACTGCTGAACCTCTCGGAGATCGCCCGGGACGTGGGCGTCAGCGTGCCCACCGCCAAGAGTTGGCTTTCGATCCTGCAGGCCAGCTTCCAGATCTACCTCTTGCCGCCGTACATCACGAATGTCACCAAAAGGCTGATCAAGACGCCGAAGTTGTACTTTCTCGATACGGGTTTGTGCAGCTACCTGACCGAGTGGTCCAGCCCGCAGACGCTGGAGGCCGGCGCCATGTCCGGGGCCATCTTCGAAACCCACGTCTTCACCGAAATCCTCAAGAGCTATTGGCATCGCGGCCGGCAGCCCGCCTGCTTCTACTACCGTGACAAGGACGGCCGGGAGATCGACCTGCTCCTGGAGCAGAACGGGACGCTGTACCCGATCGAGATCAAGAAGACCACGCTGCCCAAGAAGGACGCGATCCGGACCTTCTCGGCCCTGGGGCGATTGCGACCCAACGTCGGGCCGGGGGCGGTCATTTGCATGACCGAACGGATGTTCCCGCTGGACGAAAAGAACACCGCGCTGCCGGTCAGCGTTCTGTAACAGGAACCCGCTTCCAGGCGAAACGACAATTCTATCCGGCCACAGAGGACACAGAGGACCCAGCGCGGCCTTCGGCCGCAACCAAATCCAAAGAAACCGCAGATTTCGCAGATTTGACGCCCACGACAAAAGTCTCCGAATCGCATTTCGACCCGCGTTTCCGGG
This sequence comes from Planctomycetota bacterium, assembly GCA_016872975.1. Taxonomy (GTDB): domain Bacteria; phylum Planctomycetota; class Phycisphaerae; order Sedimentisphaerales; family Anaerobacaceae; genus PLanc-01. Next base: position 2,352 of record VGYL01000516.1, on the reverse strand, counting down.
CCGGTATCGCGGATCGGTCCGCCTGATCCAGACTTTTGTCGCAGGCGTCAGATTTGCGCAGATTTTCAAGGAGAAGCCCGAAAGAAAGAGACAAGGGACCGCGTTGGGCCTTCTTGCTTTCTCCCTGCTGCTTCTCTTCTTGAATCTGCGAGAATCGGCAGATTGCCGCGCTTCGCTCGCAATGACATGATCTGCGGTTTCCCTAAGCCTCTTACGCTGCCGGACTTACTGCCCGTCTCGTCGGAAAGCTTGTCAAGAAAACAAGATCTGACGGCTTTGTAGTACAGAGAGAAACGGAAGAAGGGGACAAGTCAAGAGGAGAATCAATCTGCAGATTTCTGCCGTCGTGGGCCTCCCGCCCTGGGGGGCGTCCACGACAGCCGAGGGCGGCTGTCCTACCTCGTCAGCCGAGGGCGGCTGACCTACAGCACTACAGCAACTGCGAGAGGAAGGTGAGCGCCGGGACGATCACGGGCTGATGCTTCGCGGCGAAGCAATCGGCGGCGACGAAATCCGCGTCCCGCAGGACCTGGAACGCCAACGGCGCGTGCAGTTGCTCCTGGAAGTGCTTGAGCGCCGGGCTGAGGCGGTCGTCGTGGGACTTGACCTCCACCAGGAACCACGGCTTGCCGTCGCGGGCGACGAGGAAGTCCACCTCATGTTGCTCCTTGTCGCGCACATAGCCGAGATCGAATCTGCCCAGGCCCAGATCGGTCCAGCCTTCCACCGCCTTGAGCAGATGGCAGGCGACGAAGGTCTCCGCCCGCGCGCCCGGGTCCTCGAGGCCCGACCAATCCCGCAGAAACCATTTGGGCTCCTTGCGCAGCGAGCGGGAGACGTTGCGAAACCACGGCCGGACCAGAAAGCCCATTTGCAGGTGGCAAAGGATCGTGATCCAGCGGCGGATCGTGTCGATGGAGGTCTGGACCTGGGCCGCCAGATGGCTGTAGGTCAGTTGTTGGCCTGAGCGAGCCGACAGGAGGGTCGCCAGCGTCTCCAGTTGGCCGAGTTGCTGAATCCGGGTCATATCGCGCACGTCCTCGCGCAGCAACTGGTGCAGACGCAGCGCCTGCCAGCGGCGTGTGAACCGCAGATCGCGTTTGACAAAGGGCTCCGGGTACCCGCCGTGGGTCCACAGGGCCGAGAACTCATCCGCCGGGATCGGGCGCGGGGCGCGGACGATCCGCTCCGGATCGGGCAGGTCCTGCCAGGCGACCTCGGCCACGGTGAACGGGTGCATGCGGTAGAGGAGGTATCGGCCCATCAGGCTGTCCCCGCCGCGACGATAGAGGTCCATGCGGGAACTGCCGGTGACCAGGATGCGGATCTGCTCGCCGTACGTATCGAAGAACCCCTTGAGGAACTGCTTCCACCGGCGGAACTTATGCAATTCGTCGAACAGGACCGTGGGGAGGGCAGTCCCAAGTCGCTGGAGTCCCAATCTCTCGATCACGGCGGCGGGCCCGCGCAGGATCACCGCGCGGTCATCCCCGTTGTCCCAATTGAGGTATACATCCGCTTTCAAACGGCACGTCGTGGTCTTGCCCACCTGCCGCGGACCGCTGACCATAGCCATCTGCCGGTGCGAAGCGAGGTGGTCCGCCAAGACGCTGTCGTATATACGAGTTCGGATCCCCATTCTGACCATTCTACGTAATATCGTAAAATAGTCAAGACCAATTTACGACATATCGTATTTTGGTCGGGACTCCGGACGCGGTCCAGGCCTCTTCTGTGTCAGGGCGATTGCGGCTCACCCAGGGCCTGAGCCCGGGCCGGCCGGGATTCGACAACTCGATGTCCGCCGCGGCCGGCCCACCACGTCCGGCGCGTTTGCGCCGATCCGGCTTCGCGCGGCAGCCAATCGCACGCAGGCAAGGTTATCGTTGCATGATCTGCGCGGAACACCCGGCTCGTGGGGCGCAGCCGTTCGGAGTTCCGCGTTTACGCGGTTCGAGACAGTCCTGCCTTCGGCGTCGACAAGGTCTTCACCCGCGGCGCGGTCCGGACCCGCCTGAAGGCGGGACTCCAAACGGCTCCAGCGCCGAACATGCAATTGCCCTATTACCGCATTTCACAAGTACCGCGACTGCGATGGTAGATTGCCGCGCTCGGCGAGCCTCGCTCGCAATGACATAGGGCGCCCAAGTATGTCATTGCGAGGAGCTTCAGCGACGAAGCAATCTCTACCCTACAGTCTCAGGACTTGCGAAATGCGGTACTAGCCCAAGTTACGCTGTTGGGAGATTCTTTTGGCGATTTTCGAGACAGAGTCGTCGTTTCCGGGGCATCCGCTGCGGTTTTGGGTCCCAAGGCCGATGTAGTGAAGACCCGGCCTCTTGCCTGCCGGTA
>VGYL01000515.1 GCA_016872975.1 Planctomycetota bacterium | reverse complement strand
TCGTCTCGGCCGCCGCTATCGCCATACGGACCTCGAAGGACGAGGTGGGGGCGCCGCTGTTCTATCGCGAGGTGAATCTGCCGTTCATCGACGCGGTGACGGACCCGTCCCGGATCTGCTGGCGGTTCGGGTCGATCTCGTCGCCGGAGCTGCCGCCGGTGGTGTTGACGAACCTGCCCGTCTGCGGCAATTGCCATTCGTTTACGCACGACGGCCGCACGCTGGCCATGGACGTGGATTACGCCAACAGCAAGGGCTCGTACGTCGTCACGGCCGTCAAGCCGGAAATGACGCTGGCCACCAGCGACATCATCACATGGGATGACTACAAGAGGGAGGATGGCGAGCAGACGTTCGGCCTGTTGTCCCAGATGTCGCCGGACGGCCGGTACGTGGTCAGCACCGTCAAGGACAAATCCGTCTTTGTGCCGATGCCGGACCTGGCGTTTTCGCAGTTGTTCTTCCCGATCAAGGGGATTCTCTGCGTCTATGACCGCCGGACACGGACCTTCAGTGCCCTGCCGGGCGCCGACGATCCCGCTTACGTCCAGAGCAATCCAAGCTGGAGCCCGGACGGCAAATACATCGTGTTTGCCCGCGCCTGGGCGTACGATCTCCAGAACACCAAGGGCCAGGGCAAGATCCTGCTGACGCGGGAGGAGTGCAAGGAATTCGTCGAGGACGGCAAGCCGTTCTTGTTCGACCTGTACCGCATTCCGTTCCACGAGGGCAGAGGCGGCGTCGCGGCGCCGATTCCGGGGGCCTCCGACAACGGCATGAGCAACTACTTCGGCCGGTACTCGCCGGATGGGCGGTGGATCGTCTTCTGCAAGGCCAGGAGTTACATGCTGCTCCAGCGGGACAGCGAATTGTACATCCTCCCGGCCGAGGGCGGCACGGCCCGCCGGCTCCGCGGCAATGCCGGCCGGATGAACTCCTGGCACAGTTGGGCGCCCAACGGCAAATGGCTGGTCTTCTCGTCCAAGGCGTGGTCCGATTACACGCAGCTTTGTCTGACCCATATCGACGAAAACGGCGAAAGCACGCCGCCCGTGCTGCTGGCGCATCTGACCCGGCCGGACCGGGCCGCCAATATCCCGGAGTTCGTCAACACCCGTCCCGAGGCCATCGTGAAGATCCACGAGCAGTTCCTCAACGACTACTCCTTTGTCCGCGCCGGCAACGAATTCTACCGCCAGGGCAACGCGGACGGCGCGATTCACGAATACTACAACGCCCTGAAGCTCAATCCCGATAACGTCGAGGCCCACCAGAAGCTGGGCTTTCTGCTCTACAACGTCAAGGGCAACGCGCAGGAAGGCCTGACTCACCTGCTCCGGACGCTCGCTCTGGATCCTCACAACCCGCGGGCCCACTACGATCTGGGCCTGGCTCTGCTGCACCAGGGGAAGATCGACGAGGCGGCGCAGCATCTGGGCCTGGCCCTGCGCGGGATGCCGAACGGCTTGGACGAGCAGTACACGCCGATCCGGCTGCATCTGCACCTCGGCGAGGCGCTGCTGCTGGCGGGCCGGTCCGCCGAAGCGCGGACCCACCTGGCGCGGGTGATCGAGCTGAACCCCACCCACGCGGAGGGGCACTATCGCTTGGCGCAGGCATTGGCCGGTCTGGGGCAGATGGACACGGCCCTGGCATGTTACGCCAAGGCTCTGAAGCTCAATCCGAGAGTGGATGTGTCCCCGGTGTTGCATCATCTGCTGGCGGAGGGGTATTTGCAGAGACGCCAGTTCCGCGAGGCGCTCAGCCATGCGGAACGGGCCTTGGCGTTGGCGCAGGCCCAGGGAGACGCTCAACTGACAGCGTCGCTGACGAAAGCCGTGGACTACTGCCGGCAACTGGTGCGGGCCACGAAATGACGCACGGCTTGGGCTGTCCGGCGCGTCCTTCTCAGAGAACGCGCGGATTCTCTGCGAACATTTTGCGTAGTTGCCGATATTATGACGCATACGTCTTGCGTGGGAACTTGGGTTTTGTTAAAATAAGGGCTTATGGGGCTATACGATAGAGATTACACGCAGCCGGAGTCCCGGCGACAGCACTACAACCTGTCGCAGGGAGTACGATTCAGTCTGCCGCAGATGACGCCGGCTGTCAAAGGGCTCTTGATCATCAACGTCGCGGTCTTCGTTGTCAGCCTCTTCCCGCCGATGGGAAACTTTCTGGTGCGATGGGGTGCGGTCAACCCGATGTCATGGGCGACGACGTTGCAGCCGTGGCGGGTCATCACGTACCAGTTCCTCCACAGCCGGTACGACCTGTTGCACATCGTCTTCAACATGTTCGGACTGTTCTTCTTCGGTCCGCTGCTGGAGCGTTTCTGGGGCAGCCGGCGCTTCCTGGCGTTCTACCTGCTCTGCGGCGCGTCCGGGGGCCTGCTCTATCCGCTGCTGGCCCACATCGGTTTCCTGAACCCCGGCCCCATGGTGGGCGCTTCGGGGGCGATCATGGGATTGATCATCGCCTGCGCGATCCTGTTTCCGCAGCTTACGGTCATCTTCTTCATCTTCCCGATGCCGATTCGCGTACTGGCGGCCGTGTTTGCGATCATGTCGTTCCTGACGGTGATCCGGCAGGGCGCCAACGCGGGCGGCGAAGCGGCCCATCTGGCCGGTCTGGTCGTAGGGGCGGCCTTTGTCGTGCTCCAGCCGCGCTACGACCGGCTCATCCTGAGGATGCGCTCCGGCTTGTGGGAGAAGCGCGTCGAGGAGAGTCGCCGGTTGCAGGTTGAGGTAGACCGGATTCTGGCGAAAGTGCATCGCTCCGGCCTGCACAGCCTGACCCGTGGCGAGAAGGCCTGCCTCAAACGTGCCACCCGGGAAGGACTCCGCCGGCACCAGTTGTAGGCCGTAGGCCCCAGGAGTCCCGACAGGAAGAAGCGGTCAACGCGGCGCCCGGGGGATGACGCTTGCAGCCGCAACTCTATCGGTGGGGCGTGCAGTACCGCGTTTCACAAGTACCGCGACTATGGGTGAGGTTGCCTCGTCGCTGCGCTCCTCGCAATGACATGATTGCCGCGCTCGGCGAGCCTCGCTCGCAATGACATAAGGCGCCCAAGTATGTCATTGCGAGGAGCTTCAGCGACGAAGCAATCTCTACTCTATCGTCTCGGGACTTGCGAGATGCCGTAGTAGGGCCCGTAGGTGTCGCGGAGGAATTCCAGCCACCATTTGACGCCGGGGTCGGCCTCGGTGCCGTAGCCGCCGGGGTGATGGTTCGGGCCGTAGGGGGCGACGCACTGCAGCCAGGTCGAGGCCAGCATATATCCTTCACCCCGCGATAGACGGGCTCGGGTCTGGCGGATCTGATCGGCCTTCATGGCGTCCGTGTAGATCCCGATGTTGATGTAATTGTAGTAGCCGTCTTTCTTGCTGTAGGTCCCCCAGTAGCCGCCGGGGGCATCGGGGGCCGACCCTTCACTCTCGATATACGGCTTGCCGGCCGCCCGCTGGGAATGGTGAATCGCGAGATCCGCCTCGGCAGGGGGCTGGCCCCGGAAGTTCGTGGCGATGACGCAGTTGGGGTCCACCGCCTTGCCGGCCAGGACCATCTGACGGTTGTCGAACCCTTTCGCCGCCAGGGCCATGCCTTCATTGTCCACGTCCACGAACACATTGCGGTAGCGGTTCTCCTTCAGCCATGCCACCGTGTTCGCCACGGCCTGGTTCGCCTCGGCCTGCGTCCAGGTGTCCCACCTGGCTTTGGAGGTGCTCCAATACAGGCAGCCGACGAGCACGATCATCCCGCGCCGATCCGCCGCCTCGATGATCCGGCCCATCCGTGCGCTGTACTCCGGATTCAGCGTCGCATCCTCATGGTATCCCTTGACATCGCCGAACCGCGACCCCATGAAGTACACGCCGATCGTGTTGACCCCATACCCGGCAAAGCTGTCCAGGTTGTCGATCAACTCCTGGGTTTCCGCGTCCGAGATCAGGGCATTCGAGCAGCGCAGACCCTTCACGAGGATTTCCTGCCCGTTGAGATACGTCTTCTCGCCGCGCACGGTAAACACATGGTCGCTCGCCCGGCCCGAACCGCTCCAGAAAAGCACGACGGCCAGAATCGCCGGCTTCCAAGGCCAGTGTGCTGGTGCTCGCTCCATCAGAAACTCCTTGGCCCTTTGCCTCAGGGACCGTCCCCAGACCCCGCGTGAGGTGAACCATCCTGGGTGGCAGCGGCCAAGCGGAGCCGGCCACTGCCACCCACTCTAAATCGTGACCGGATCACCGACCGGATCCGGAACCGTTTGCCATCGCTATTTCGCGGGCACGGCCGAGATGCTGGCCGGGTCCACGCCGGCGATCCCGCCCGGCGGCGGCAACAGCGTGATGCCCCAGATCGGCGCGGACGAGGTGATCGCGATTGCCCCGGCCGCCTGGCCCTCGATCGTCAGGCCCGGTCGGAACCAATGGGCGGTCGCGAAGGGCTGCGGCTCGCCCACCGGCTCGCCGGCCGCATTCAAGGCTTGGATGAGTCCTGAGTCGTTGGCGCCGCGCTCGATGATGAAGATCGTGGTCACCGCGACGGGAAATTTGACCGTGATGATCTTGGCCTCATCCAGACTGGCATAGGTGGCGAGACTGAAGTTGTCGGCGTCCTTGGCGGGATGGGCCGGATACTTCTCGAAATCCGCCGTCGTGGCGCCCAGGACCAAGCCGCTTACCGCGATGCCATCGATCGACTGGATCATCCCGTCGTTGCCGGTGGCTTGGACACTATGGGCCGAGGCAACGGTAATCGTGACCGCTGCGGCCCCCGGCGCGGCCGGTTTCGCCGCCGGCAGCAGACGGATGTTGTCCACGTAGATGATCCCTTGGCCGCCGCTGTCGAAGCCGAGAGCCAGTCGTGTCACTCTCGTGAGGTTCGTGTTTACGGAGGCCAGATCGATATCCCAGCGGGTCCATGAGGCGGTTTTCAAAGCGGCGGGATCGCCGTTGTAGATGACCTTCACCCCATTGATCTTGGCATACAGTCTCCCCGGGGTGTTGTCGGGATGGCCGCGGAAGTGGATGGCCAGGGTGGCGATCCCGGCGCGGGTCCAGTCCTGAGGCGCAAAGGCCAGCTCGGCTTCCGACATCGTGAAGCCGCCGGCGTTGTTGTACGCCAACGGCATCGACTGCCTGCCGCCGTGTACGATCGCTCCCTCGGCGAAGGGCGCCTGGGCATAACCGACCTGCGAGCCATTGGTCGTCGTGCCGAAGCCATCCAGCCAGGCCTCATAAATGCGATTGCCCTCCGCATCGGTGTAGCTCTCGAAGTCATCGACCACCGCGTACGCCTGTGTGGTGAAACTCCAGACGGCGCCTCCGTAGACGGCGGGACT
>VGYL01000514.1 GCA_016872975.1 Planctomycetota bacterium | reverse complement strand
CGGGGTTGCGGAATCGCCTTTTAGCCTTTTACCGGGTCGTTGAGAAGAAAGCATCGGGGCCGGCACAATCTATTGCGTGCCGGCCCCGATAGGGTACGGACTATGTTCGGGTCTTGGGCAGGGCCGACCCGGAGCCGACGACTACGGGGTCAGCAGAGCCTTGACCTCGGCCGCCGTCAGGGCCTTGTCGTAGAGACGGATGTCATCCAGCGCCCCGTTGAAGGCGTTGCCGCCGTTCGGATCGCCAGAGCCGAAGTGCAACATGGCATCCTTCTTCTGGGCGAAGGAGAAGTTGCCGTTGCCGGTCTCCTCGCCGTTGAGGTAGAACCGTGCGGTCGTGCCGTTGAACGTCGCGGCAATGTGAGTCCACTGCCCGATCGGCAGCACGCGGCCGCCGGCGTTGGGATAGCTGTCGATGCGGCGGAATTGGATTGTACCGGTGTCCCGGTTGATCTCGATATCCCACAGCATGTTATCCACGGCCCAGCCGTCGCGTTTGCCGATGAGACCCTGCCACTGGTTGGTCAGGCCGTTCCAGCGGGCCCACAAGGCGACCGTCAGATGCCCGGTCGCGGCCGAGGGGTTGAACGTGCCCAGCTCGACGTTCTGGTGGCCGCCGGTCCCGTTGAAGAGCAGACCCTGGCCGAAGCCGGCCGGGCCGGCCATGTACGTCGCCGGGAAGGCCGCGCCGCCGCCCACGCCCCAGCCATCCATGCTCTGTTCCCAGTTGCCGATAATGGTGTCGGTGCTCTTGCCCTTGCTCGCGGCCTCCTCGGGCGTGACCAGGCGGATGTTGTCGATATAGAACTTGGTCACCGAGGCGCCGTCCAGGTTTGACACGAGAGCGAACTCGAACCACCAGATGCTGTCGTCCGCGGCGGCGATTTTAGCCGTCAGCGTGTCGGAGAGCTCCCAGGTGTACGTCCGCGGCTGTCCGTCGCGGACAACGTTCTGGCCGCCGAGCCCGTTCCAGCCGACGTTGTTGTTGGCGCCGGCGTCATTGTTGTTCTGGGCGTTGATAACGATCTCGACCTGCATCCAGGTCGTGGTCATGTCGGTCGCGAACGCGGTCACATCCGCCAGGATCTTCACGCCCTGTTTACCCGGCGGCGCCTACCGGCCCGCGCGGGTGAGAATCTCGGGTGCGGACAGGGTTTTGTCGCAGAGGCGCACTTCATCCAGTGCACCATGGAAAGGTTGGACGCCACCCTGGGCGATCGCGCCCAGGACGAGGGGGGCGTCCCCGCAGGGCCCCAGAGAGAACGGTACGCCGGCGCCGACGGGCTGACCGTTGAGGTACATGGTGACCACAGTCCCGTCGAAGGCAAAGGCGACGTGCTGCCACTGGCCGATGGGCGGCCGGCGCCAGCCGAGCCAGGGAGAGGCGCCGTAGCGAGAGAAACTCAGGTTGTTGTTGTCCCGGCCAATCGAGACCTGCCATCGGATGCTCGTGCCGTTGATGATCGCGTCATGTCCGTTTCCCGACGCATCGCCTACGGTTCGGCCCGCGCCTTCGTTCATCGGGTAGTGAGCACTGGAGCCGGCGGTGTGCGCGGATGGCAGCGCGGCGACGCCCACCAACCTGACCTCCGGTTGGTCGCCCACGACCTGGACCAGCGCGAACCGAGACAGGTCGCGCGCGTCTACAGTCCCGGACCGATCCAGATCGCTGCCGGAACACCAGCCCGTTCGATAGTTGCACCGGGCCCGCCACGACCGGGCGAGCCAGGCGAAGTCCACGAGATCGACGCCTCCATCGTGGTTCAAATCGGCGTCGCCCGGCCACAGGCTCACGTAGATGTCTCCGTCCTCGTCGTTCAGAACGTGTCGGAGGGCCGCCTGCCCGGTGGCGGTGCTGAGCACGGGCCGACGGAAGCGGAGAGTCAGGGGACCATTGCCTTTGGCGTTGTATGCGGCCATGCCGTATTCAAAGGCGCGGGTGACCAGCTTGTCCTGCCAGACGGTCCGGGCGCCGAGGGGCTTGCCCAGTTTCAGCCGCCCCGGCTGGATCTCCTTGTCCCAGAAGGGATACCAGTTGTGCAGGTGATCCGGCACGGGCAGCGGGTTCGGATCGGAGAACAGGCAGTAGCCGTTGGAGTGGGTCAGGCTCAGCGTGGTGGTGGCCCGCATCAGGTGGAGGTCCTGGCGGGACTGGTGGAACCAGGTCTCCAGGCAGTTCACGCGCGGTTCGAGCAACTGCTCTTGTGCCCAGGACAGGGTGTCCGCCGCCTCGCGCCAGTCCTGGGCGGTGCCGGTCTTGTATACCTCCATGAACAGGCCGTTGACGTAGCGAGCGGTGTTGGGCACCTTGCGCTGGTTGGAATTGACGATGATCAGAGGGCCATAGCCGATCGCGTTGCGAACCGTTCGGACCAAGTTGAGACGGTCGTTGTCATCATTCCACCAGTCCAGCAGGACCCCGTCCACGACGCCGCTGTCCACGGCCGCTTTGCACTGCGTCGCCACCTGGGCCTGAAAGGCGGCGCTGGGGTAGTTCAGCAGGTAATAGCCGCCCTCCGCCCAGCCCGGCTTGCGGTTGCCGGCGGCGTCACGCATCCACCAGGGCGAATCTACCGGCAGATAGTCGCCGGGCGCGTCGCGGTAACGGATTTCCATCAGCAGAACCATGTTCGGGTTGCGCGACAACAGATTCTGGCGGTACGAACGTCCGCTGGCGAGGCTCGACGCCGTGAACGATACTCCCAACCCATCATGGGCGGCGTTCCACCGCAGTCCATAGCCGCCCGCCACATGCCACATCAGGTCGTGTCGCGCCGTGGTGACCGCCGGGTCTTCCCCGGGCAGGTTGTCCGCACGATTCCAGGCCTGGAAGACCGACGGGAAATTCCGGTTCGCTACCCGTTCCTGAATCGTCTGGGCGTGGCTCACTCTGGCGAGCAGGCAGAACAACAGCCCGGTCAGACAACCAATCGATAACGCCTTGAAACGGGATGGGGCAGACATCGCGCACGGTGGGTATGCCTTCGCTGTGCGTGTTCTGTCTGGCACCATGCCGGTCATCCTGAAGGATTTGCCTGCCGTTTGCATTCCCCGGCACAACGGCGGCAGACTATCTACTCTTATACCCCACCCTGGATCTCCCCGTCAATGCACCTGGTCCGAGGCGTCGGCCCGAACGGGACCGATGAAGGTGGCAGCCGCAAAGATGACCGCCTCTTCTGGCCGCGCTGACTTTCTGTGGGTGGGACATGCCGTTGGCAACTACTCGATCCGTGCGTCTTCGATCTCCAGGGCCCACGCATGCTGGCAGGGCGGCGCCTGGCGAACGGCGGGCGGGATCGTCACCGTGAGACCTTCGGGCGTGACGGTCCATGTGACGGCGGTCTTGGCGCCGAGCAGTCTCACGGACTTGGCGGCGTTGATTACCGGGACCTGGATTCGTTCGGGCAGAGTGGTCTGGCCTTCTTCGGCGAGGCAGATGGCGTAGAGCTTCTCGCCTTTCCGGGTGAGGCAGACCTGGCCGACCTTGTAGGGCGGGATGGGCCGGGTGCCGTAGATGGCTTCGTCGTTCACCCGCATCCATTGGCCGATTTCCTGCATCCGCTCCAGGGCCGGCTCGGGCAGCTCGCCGTCGGCGTTGGGGCCGACGTTGAGAAGGAAGTTGCCGCCTTTGGCCACGATGTTGACGAGTAGGTGAATGAGCTGGCAGGTGGATTTGTACTGGTCGTCGGGCTGGTACGACCACTGGATGGCCATCGTCATGCAGGTTTCCCAGATATAGGGCATGGCCTTCTCGGGGACCTCCTGCTCGGGTGTGCGGTAGTTCTCGTAGCGCCCGGCGACGGTGCGATCGACCACGATCAGGCCCGGCTGGTGCCGTCGCGCCATCGCGGCCAGTCGCGGCATGTCGATGTCCTGTTTCGGCGGGCGGACCTGGCCGCCATCGAGCCAGAGGATATCGACCGGGCCGTACTTCGTCATCAGCTCCTCGACGATGTTGTGCGTGAAATCGACGAAGGCCGTCCATTTCTCGGGGTACATGCTCGTATCGTAGTTGACGTTGCGGTCCTTGTGCGGCCGATCGGGCGACCAGTAGCCGGGGTGGTGCCAGTCGGATTTCGAGTAATCGGCTCCAATGCCGAAACCCGCGGCGCGGAACGTGGTGAAAACCTCCTTGACGACATCCGCCTTCGGATTCGCGTGGAACGGGCAGGACGGGTCGGTCGTGCGGTAGTCCGTCTGCTTGGTGTCGAACAGGCAGAAGCCGTCGTGGTGCTTCGTCGTGAAGACGACGTACTTCATGCCCGCGTCCCGGGCGGCGGCCATCCACTTCGTCGGGTCGAACTTCTGTGGGTTGAAGGTCCGGTTGAGGGCCACGTAATCGCGGCAGAACCGCTCGAAGTCTTTGCCTCGCTCGGTCCAGGCGGGCAGATCGTCCGGCCGCGCCCACTTGTCCACTTCGACCAAGGGCCACGACTCGATGCAGCCCCACTGACTGTAGATGCCCCAGTGGACCATGAAGCCGAACTTCCAGTTCTGGAACGCGTCGAGCTTGTCCCAGACGAGCGGATCGGTCTCCTGATCTGCCGATGCGTTTGTAGTGACGCCGTGAGGCGTTCCTTGATATGCCCTTACGGGCACACTACGAACCGGATAGGACAAGTAGTTCGCCAGAATGTGTCCGAGGATCTGCTCGCCTTGGGCGTTGGCGTGGATGGGGTCGCGCTTGAAGGAGGCCAGGTCCTTGCCGCAGTCGCGAATGTACTTGCCCCAGGCGGTCTCCAGATCGAGAAACGCCGCCCCGACCTCCTCGGCGAGCCTCCGGAGCCCTTCGTTGTAGGATGTGCTATGCACACCATCGACGTTGAGGAACGTGGCGTCCCGCGGATCGACCGATCCAAACGCCCCGGTCATCAGGAGGATATCGGGCTGCAGTTCCGCGTGAATCTGCCGAATGACTTCACGGATCGACTCGGTGTCATTGCGGTGGCTGATGCCGCCGATGAGGACCAGGTCGGGCTGATGGTCCAGCACGTACCTCCGGACCCGGCCCGGCTCCTTGTACCACCAGCAGCCGGTGGAGCCCCGCACGCACGTGGTCTTCTCGATCCGGCACCGCGGATGCCGCCGCTCGACGATGAGGTTCCAGCACGAGCGGCTGGTGTCGTTGACGATGCTGTCGCCCAACATGACGACGCGCAGCGTGCCGCCTTCGGTCAGGAGCGTGCGCGTCCGGGGCAGCTTGTCCCACCGCTCGGCGGGCGGCTGGTACGGCACCGGTGGGATCTCGCCGTAGGCTTTTTGAATCTGCTCCAGGGTCCGCTCGTTCTGGGAGCATTGCAGTTTCGTAGGAGTTATACAGCATTTGTCAGTGGGGTTCCAAAGGCTTTGTTCATCAGGACTTGCC
>VGYL01000513.1 GCA_016872975.1 Planctomycetota bacterium | reverse complement strand
GGCCGGGCGCCAAGCCGCTGTTCCGCGACGCCGGCGTGGAGATCGTGGCGGGCTTCCTCGAGACGAAGGTCCTCACCGCCGGCGCTCACGATCGCGTGGCGGCGCTGATCGAGGCCGAGCTGGCCGCCAAGCCGGCGGCGCAGCCTGTCGAGGTCCCGTTCGAGCGGGTGGTCGTCGACGAGCGCCCGCCGACGAATCCCTGGTACAAGATGGCCGGCGACCTCAACGGCAACGGGAAGCTCGACCTCATCGTCGGCGGCTCGAAAGGCCCGCTGGTCTGGTACGCCTGGCCCGATTGGCAGAAGCGCCAGATCGCCGACGGCGGCTACAACGGCGTCCGCGGGATGACGGGCGACATCGACCGCGACGGCCATATCGACATCCTCATGGGCGGCGTCGTCTGGTTCCGCAATCCGGGCAAGGCCCAAGGCGCCTGGACCATGCACCGCATCGACAACGTCCGGATGCACGATGCCCTGCTGGTGGACCTCGACGGCGACGGCCGGCTCGACGCGGTGGGCCGCGACCAGTCGGCCTTCGGCAAGACGGGCAACGCGATCTACCTCTACCGCCAGGAGAGCCCCGAGAAGTGGACCAAGCGGGTCCTTCCCTGTCCGCACGGCGAGGGCATCCAGGTCGCCGACCTGACGGGCAACGGCCGGCCGGACATCGTCATCAACGGCCGCTGGTACGAGAATCCCGGCGATGTCATCGCGGGGGACTGGAAGGAGCACGTCTACACCACCGCCTGGACCCATCCCGACGCCAAGGTCGAGTTGGCCGACCTCAACGGCAACGGGAGGCTCGATGTGGTCCTCACGCCCGCCGAGCTGGCGGGACAGACGTACAAGATCACGTGGTACGAAGCGCCCGCCGACCCGCGCCGCGGGGATTGGACCGAGCATATCGTGGTCGAGAAGCTCGAGGCCGTCATTCACAGTCTGGCCTTGGGCGATTTCAACCGCGACGGCCGCGTGGACATCGCTTACGCCGAGATGCACCAGGGCGCCGATCCGGACGAGGTGGTCCTGCTGCTCAACGGCGGCCGCGGCGCCGCCTGGCACAAGCAGGTCCTCTCCACCCGCGGGTCGCACGACCTCCTCGCCGTCGACTTCGAGGGCAAAGGAGTTCTGGACCTGATCGGCGCCAATCACGGCGGTCCTTACCAGCCGCTGGAGTTGTGGCGCAATCGGTTCGTAGTGACGCCGTAAGGCGTTATCTTCTTTGCATCAGCCGAAGATATGCCCTTACGGGCACACTACAAACGAGCAGCAGACCTAGTTGCAGGAAAGGGAGTTGCCATGAGTAATGCCATCAGAGTGGGAATCGTGGGAACGCAGTTCATGGGGCGGGCGCGCAGCAACGCCTACCAGCGCGTGGGCACCTTCTTCGATGTCGCGCCGCCGGTGGTGCGGGCGGCCTGTGACGTCGAGCCGGCGGGCCTGACCGCCTTTGCCAGGCGCTTCGGCTGGCAGACGACGGAAAGCTCCTGGGAGAAGCTGGTGCAACGGGACGACATCGATCTCGTGGACATCTGCACGCCCAACGCTTTGCACATGCCGATTGCGGTCGCGGCGGCCCAGGCGGGCAAGCACGTGATCTGCGAGAAGCCGATCGCCATGAACGCCGGCGAGGCCCGCCGGATGCTGGACGCCGCCCGCGGGGCGAACGTCCGCCACATGGTCGCGTTCAACTACCGCCGCGTGCCCGCGCTCGCCCTGGCCCGGCAGATGATCGAGCAGGGCAAGATCGGGCGGATCTTCCACTTCAACGCCGTGTACTACCAGGACTGGCTGGTCGATCCGGACTTCCCCTACGTCTGGCGGCACGACAAGAAGGCCGGCGGCTCCGGCGCCCACGGCGACATGAACGCCCACACCGTGGACCTCGCCCGGTTCCTCGTGGGCGAGATCGAGTCCGTCTGCGGGGCCGAGGAGGTCTTCATCAAGGAGCGGCGCCTGCCGGGAGGCAAGGGCAAAGGCACCGTCACCGCCGACGATGCCCTGTACTTCCTCGCCCGGTTCCGGGAAGGCGCCCTGGGCACGTTCTTGGCCACGCGCTTTGCCAGCGGGCGCAAGAACTACCTGCGCCTGGAGATCTTCGGCAGCGAAGGCAGCCTGATCTTCAACCTCGAGCGGCTCAACGAGCTGGAGTACTACTCCCGCAAGGATCAGGGCGCCGAGCAGGGCTTCCGCAACATCGTGGTGACGGAATCGAGCCATCCGTATGTCAACCTGTGGTGGCCGCCCGGCCATATCATCGGCTGGGAGCACACGTTCATTCACGAGATCGGCGACCTGCTCACTGCCATCGGCAAAGGTCGGGACGTCCAGCCCGATTTCCACGACGGCTGGCGCTGCCAGCAGGTCCTCGATGCGGCGGCGCAATCCGCTGCGGAACAGCGGTGGGTGCATCTGAAGTTGGAAGTGTGAAGTAAGAAGTCTTCGCTTCAAACTTCAAACTTGAAACTTCAAACCAGTTCTCTTCGGGAGGCTTTATGAAGAACATGACGGCGATTGTCGCGATTATGGCGGTGTTCACGTTGGCCGTGTGCTTCATCTTTCTCGGGTCGATCTCGACGGAGCTGATGGCCCGGCTCGGGATCGACGCGAACGGGTTCGGCACCCTGGTCACGATCTTCTCGTTCACGTGCATGATCGTGCAGCTTGTCGTGGGTCCGCTGGTGGACAAGCTGGGCCACAAACCCCTGGCGGTCGCGGGCCTGCTGATCGCCAGTGCCGGCATTTTCTTGTTCGGCTTCGCCGGCACGTACGCGGTCGCGGTCCTGGCGACCATCCTGCTGGGCGCCGGCGCGATCTGCTGCAACACGGTGGGCAACACGCTGCTGCCGGTCGCGCTGTTCGAGGGCAAGGACCCGGCGCGGGCCAGCAACTTCGGCTGTGGGTTCGTGGGCCTGGGCTTCGTCCTGGTCCCGCTGCTGATCGCGCTGTTCATGGGCAACCTCGGCCTGAGCTACACGGTCTCCGTGTCGATCCTCGGCGCGGGCGTGCTGGCCTTCGCCGTCTTCGCCATGACCGCGACATATCCCCAGGTCTCCACCGGCTTCAGTCTGTCCAAGGCGGTCAGCCTCCTGCCCAATCCGGCGGTCCTGCTGGCCGCGGCGGCCCTGACCTGCTACATCGGCCTGGAGTGGACGATGAACAACTGGACCAAGCCCCTGATGGTCGAGATGTTCCAGGGGCAGGACAGCGCCAACGCCGCCCGCAACGCCGGCTACGTCCTGGCCCTGTTCGGGCTGGCCATGGGCATCGGCCGCTTCGCGACGTCGGCCATTCGCAATGTCTCGGCCATCGGGACGCGGATCATCGCCGGCGCGGCGCTCGTCGGCATTGTGGCCCTGCTGGTCCTGGCCCGGGCGCAGAGCACGGGACTCGCCATTGTGGGGGTCCTCGTCATCGGCCTGGCCTTCGCCCCCATGTTCCCGACCATCGTGGGCGTGACCTTCAGCAAGTTCGAGCCCGGCGTCTACGGCAGCGTCTTCGGCATCATCTTTTCCATCGGCCTGATCGGCTCCATGATCCTGCCCAAGGCCATCGGCTACCTGAGCCAGGACAAGCCCATCCAGCAGAGCCTGCCCATCGCCGCCGGCATCGCCGGGGTCCTGTTTGCCCTGGCCGTGGTGATGGAACTCGCCGGGAAAGCCAGGGAGGCGAGGCCGGTCGCCCAGCAGGCCAGATAAGCGGCATAACACTCCAACCATCCCGACGATAGGCCCGGTGGCATCGCCAAGGCCGTTCGTAGTGACGCCGCAAGGCGTTATCCCGATATGCCCTTGCGGGCACACTACAAACACAGGCTGCGCTTGCCGCTGCCACGACACGCAGCGGATGCGCCTCTTCTTCCGGCAAAAGAGGCGAAGACTGGCGGAAAAGCGGCCTCCCCCTGCAATCATCTTCCGCCTCGACCGACAATACGGGTGAAGTCGCCACGGTGCGTGGTATGCACCCCGGGATCTGATGTCGGTCCCCGACAGCTTCGGCGGCTCGCCAGAAACGGGAGCACGCTATGCGTATCGAAATCGACAATCTGGGCAAGACCTACGGGCGCAGCCATCCTGCTCTGGACAGCGTCCGGCTTGACCTCCGGAGTCCCAGCATGATCGGGCTGGTCGGCCCGAACGGCGCGGGCAAGACCACGCTCATGCAGCTTCTGGTCGGCCAGATGCTGGCGTCCGCGGGGACGGTCCGGGTGGACGGCGCCGACCTGCAGGGGCTCGGCAAGGCCTTCCGCCGCCGGCTGGGCTATCTGCCCCAGAACTTCGGGCTCTATGACGAGCTGACCGTGCGGCAGTTTCTCGACTACCTGGGCTGCCTCAAGGGTCTCCCCGCGCCGCGGCGGGACGTGATCGCCGCGTGCATCGAGCGGGCCGCTCTGACGGAGAAGGCCGACGCCCGCATCCGGACCCTTTCCGGCGGCCAGAAGCAGCGGGTGGGCATCGCCCAGGCCATGCTCAACGATCCGGAGCTCCTGATCGTGGACGAGCCCACCGTGGGCCTCGATCCCGAGGAGCGCATCCGCTTTCGCAATCTGTTCTCCCGCGACGCGGGCCGGCGGCTGGTGATCCTGTCCACGCACATCATCGAGGACGTGGAGTCCATCTGCAACCGCCTGATCGTGCTGCACCAGGGCCGCATCCGGTTCGACGGCGCCCCGAGCGAGCTCGTCCGTCGGGCCGAAGGGCACGTCGGTGTGATCGAGGTCCAGGGCGAGCGGGAAGCGGCCTTCGAAGGACGCTTCCGCCTCACCGGACGCGTGGTCACCGCCCAGGGCGCCGCGTGTCGCATCGTCGGCCACGATCTGCCGCCAGGCTGCCGGCCGGTCACTCCCACGCTCGAAGACGCCTACATCTACTCCATGAGCAACGGAGCCGCATCATGAACGCCATCCACCTGTTCGGCAACGAGTTTCGGCTGCTGCTGCGCTCGACCTGCGCCCGCCTGATGGTGGTCCTGACCGTGGCGCTGGCCCTGCTGGGCATGCGGGCGGTCGAGTACGCCAACGACATGCAGTTCCACGGGATAGGGCGGACCGCGCTGACGATGTCCCTCGGCGCCGCCCAGTACGGGGCCATGACGGGCGCGGCCTTCTTCGCCATGCTCACGCTGCTGGTCTTGAGCCGGGACCGGCGGCAGCAGAGCCGCTCGATCCTGGAGGCCGCTGCCGGGCAGGGTTCAATCACCGCTGCCCGTATAGTCGCCTTGCTGGCCCTCGGCCTGATCACCACCGGGCTTGCCCTCGTCGCCACGTTCGTGTCGCACCGCGTGCAGGCCACCGCTCCCTATCGCATGTTTGACAACTGGGGCGGGGTTTTTGCGGTTGAATCTGAGTTCTTGAGGGCAAGAACGCGGTTT
>VGYL01000512.1 GCA_016872975.1 Planctomycetota bacterium | reverse complement strand
ATTCGGCGTAGCATGGCCCGACCGGGTACCCCATCCACTGCTCGTTCCACGAGGCCTTGTCCATCCGGTTGTCGTGGCAGCCGCAGGAGGCGACGGCGGCTCGGTAGAAGTCCGGGTGAAAGAGCACGGCGCCCGCGGCGTTCTGCCCACCGGCGGAGTTGCCGTAGATGCCGATACGGCTGAGATCATAGTACGGGTACTTCTTCGCGGCCGCCTGGTGCCAGAGGATGCGGTCGGGGAAGCCGCCGTCCTTGAGGTTCTGCCAGCAGACGTCGTGGAACGCCTTGGAGCGGTTGGCGGTGCCCATGCCATCCATCTGCACGACGATGAATCCCAGGTTCGTCAAGTCCGCGAACTGCCGGGTCGGACTGAAACGCTTGGGCACATAGGAGCCCTGCGGTCCGGCGTAGATGTACTCGATCACCGGATATTTCTTGTCGGGATCGAAATCCTTCGGCCGGCAGAGGATGCCCCAGATGTCGGTCTTGCCGTCGCGGCCTTTGGCAACGAACACCTCCGGCGGCTCCCACCCGCCGGCGATCAGCTCGCGGATGTCCGCCTTCTCCAGGGGACACACGAGCGCGCCGTCCGAGACGCGCCGCAGGTTGTGCACGGGGGCCAGGTCCACGCGGCTGTACGTGTCGATCACGTACCGCCGGTCCGGCGAGTACTGGATCGAGTGCGTGCCGTTGCCCTCGGTCAGGGCCACCAGGCCGGAGCCGTCGAAGTTGACGCGGTAGTAGTGGAGGAAGTACGGGTCCTCGCCGGAGTTCCGGCCACAGGCGTGGAACCAGACCTGCCGGGCCTCCTCGTCGATCCGGTCGATGCCGCGCACGACCCATTGGCCTTTGGTGATCTGGTTACGAATTTCGCCTTGGGCTGCATCCACGAGATACAGATGCCGCCAGCCGTCGCGCTCGGAGACGTAGAGGATCTCGTCGGATCGGTCCAGCCAGTTGACCAGCCGCAGGGCCAGATTCTCGGTATGAACGGTCCAGATGAAGGTTTCGCTCTTTTCGTCGATCAGATTACGGGCCCGACCCGTGTGTGCATCGACCTCGATCACGCGGAACCGCTGGTGACCGCGGTCGACTTTCTCGTAGGCAAGACGCGGTTGGTCGTTCCTCCAGTGCGGGCGCGGGACCTGCCAGTCCAGTTCCAGCTTGTCCACGTCGGGTTTCGTCTGCTTGCGCGACGCGATATCGAAGAGGTTCAACTCGTAGGTCCGGAACTTGTCGCCGGGCAGGGAGTAAGGCCGTTTGCTGAACTTGGCCCGGCCGCCCTCCTTCGGCGAAGACTCGACCAGGTAGACCTCCTTGCCGTCGGCCGGCGTGATCCGCCAGGCCACCAGCGTTCTGGAATCGGGCGCCCAGGACAACACGCCGTAGGCGTTGCCCTCCCCGCCGTCGGTGCTGAGCTGGATCTCCTGATCGCAGCTCTTGTCGCGTACGAAGACATTGTGATCTTTCACCGAAGCCGTCCACTTGCCATCGGGCGAGTCCGTAGACGGGCCGCGCTCGCGACTCGATCCCGGCCCGCGTCGCCCAGACCGCGAGGCCTCCTCGGCCTGGCCGGTCGAGGACGGAATCGGACCCAGGTCCGTCTTCGTGCACACGTACGAGGCCAGATCGCAAGCCCATGTCGTCCCCTGGACGGTGAAGCGCACCTGCTCCCTCGTGGCGCGGGCATCCTGCCCTTGTGGGTCGCGGGCGTCCCGCCCGCGGTCCGAGGGCGAGTCGCCCGCGCCAGTGGCGCTCCCGTTGGCAGACGACGCGGCCACATACTCGATCGTATCGAAAGGCAACCGGTCGGCCGTGTACGCCACGCCGGCGGCCTGCGACAGCGCGGCCGCAAGCTTCGCGTGGTCGAACGCCGGCCCGCGCGTTCCCTGCTCTGCATGGACCAGAATGAATTCCTTCGTCCGGCCGGGCAGATCGTTGCGGTACCAGAAGCGGGTATTGTCGCCAAACCAATGCGGCGTGATCCGATCCTTGTACACTCCCTGCGCCGGACGTCCCGCCCGCGGCCCTTGGGCGAGTATCTGGGAAGCATGGAACATCTGCAGACAGGCAAGCGCCACCAGCGCCATGCTGATCCTGCCCGACACGATACGGCCGATCGCTGTCATATCTGTCCTCCACAAACAGGGTATGCGAACCGGGACGCCATGATAGCAGAGCACCAAGGACCGGGCAAATTCCAAGCACCAAATTCCAAATCCCAAACAAATCTAAAGCAGAAGAAAATCCAAAATTCCAAACGGCTCCGCCATGCGGCGACAGCGTTTTGGTCATTGGGATTTTCGATTTGAGATTCGTTTGGGATTTGGGATTTGGATTTTGGTGCTTCCGCCCCTGGCAATCGCCTAGCCCGGATGCGTGACCCGTGGGCCGGGCCACCGATCACGGGCCACCGAATGCGGTTGCCCGGCGTGCGGGACGTGTGGTATGCTAAGCGCGGGCCGCCTGGTGGGGCGGCCCTGTGACGACCGAACCTGGAGTGACTTGGGCGGGTAGATACGATGCAGACACGTGGATTCCTGTTGCGCAGCGCGATCGTGGCGGCGCTGGGCGGGCTGTTGTTCGGGTTCGATACCGCGGTGATCTCCGGCGCCGAGCAGACGCTGCAGCAGATGTTCGCGGCGACGTACGAGTCCCTGGCCGCCGGGCTGGGGCATCTGGGGTTCCTGGGCCGGCCCGGCTTCTGGCACGGCTGCACGACCGCCAGCGCCCTGATCGGCACGATCCTGGGCGCGGCCCTGGCCGGCAAGCCCTCCGACCGGCTCGGCCGCCGGAACACCCTGGTGCTGCTGGCGGTCCTGTACTTCGTCTCGGCGGTCGGCAGCGCCTTGGCGTGGGACTGGTGGTCCTTCGTCATCGCCCGCCTGGTCGGAGGACTGGCCGTCGGCGGGTCCTCGGTCGTCGGGCCGATCTATATTGCGGAGATCTCCCCGCCCCGCAGTCGCGGCCGGCTCGTGGCCCTGTTCCAGTTCAACATCGTGTTCGGCATTCTCCTGGCCTTTCTGTCCAACTACCTCATCGGCCGGCTGAACCTCGGGGACGTCGAATGGCGCTGGATCTTCGGCGTCGAAGCCTTTCCCGCCGCCGCCTTCCTGCTCCTGCTGCTGGGCAACCCGCGCAGCCCACGCTGGCTGATGACGCAGGGCCGGACCGACGAGGCCCGTACGGTACTGCAGCGCCTCGGCGTCCGGGACGTCGAGGAGGAAATCCGGGCGATTGAGAATTCGATCGAGCTGGATCACCACCGCGTCCGCGAGCCGCTCTTCCAGAAGAAGTACTTCCGGCCCATCCTGCTGGCCTTTCTGATCGCCATGTTCAATCAGCTTTCCGGGATCAACGCGCTGTTGTACTACTCGCAGCGCATTTTCGAGATGGCCGGCGCCGGCGCCGAGTTCGCCCGTCTCCAGAGTGTGATCATCGGCGCGACGAACCTGGTCTTCACGATGCTGGCGCTGACGATCATCGACCACTTCGGGCGCAAGCGCCTCATGTTCGTCGGCTCGCTCGGTTACATTCTCAGCCTGAGCACCGTCGCCTGGGCGTTCTACACCGAGCGCGGCGGTATGATCGTGCTGGCCGGTTTCATGCTCTTCATCGCCTCGCACGCTTTCGGCCAGGGCGCCGTGATCTGGGTCTTCATCAGCGAGATCTTCCCCAACCGGGTCCGCGCCCGCGGCCAGGCCCTGGGCTCGTTCACGCACTGGTTCATGTGCGCGGCGATCTCCTGGACCTTCCCCATGCTCGTGGGAAAGGCCGATGCCCCCGGCGCCAGCCAGGCCGGCGCCGGCGTGTTTGCCTTCTATGCGGCCATGATGGTCCTGCAACTGGTCTGGGTCATCTTCGTCATGCCGGAAACCAAGGGCGTGCCGCTGGAACAGATGCAGCGGAAGCTCGCCCTCGCGTAGCCCCCGTGCCGGAAAAGGGGACATTCTGCTTTTCCCCGTCATTTGTCGCTCGGGGGTCATGCGTGGACGAAAAGTAGAATGTCCCCTTTTCCCCTCGTCCGGGCTTCTCGTACCCCAAGCCCATGTAGTACTGCGTTTCGGAAGTCCTGCGGCGAACGAGAGGAGATTGCTTCGTCGCTGCGCTCCTCGCAATGACATGGCGGGTGGCTGTATGTCATTGCGAGCGAGGCTGGCCGAGCGCGGCAATCTATCCCCGATGATCGCGGAACTTGTGAGACACAGCAGTAATGTGGCATCGCCAAGGGCTCTGCCCTTGACGATGGCCTATGCCCTCAACCATGCCTCGACAGCATGCGAGAGAGCTATCCCCCGCCCCTGCCTTCGCAGGGGTGACAACCTTGCGCGGGGGCAGGCTCGGCCGGAGGCCTTGGCGATACCACCCGTGGCTCTGGGCCCACGTCAAGGGCCTGAGCGCCAACGATAGCGCTCCAGGTCCCGCGGATGGGTCACGATGGGCTGGATGCTCAGGCCGGCGGGCAACAACTGGTCCTGGAGAAGATCCCAGTCGGCGGGACCGATCTCGCCCCAGAGCAGCAGGGGCCGGCCCGCCTGCTGAATGCGTCGCAGGACCGACACGTACTGCGCCAGCGGCGGGCTGGAGCCGGGATGGTCCAGGTTGACCTCGAGCACCGCGAACGTGTCGTCCGCCAGCAGCGCCTCGACCGGGTACAGGCAGCTTGAGTGCAGATGAATGAAGTGGATATCCGCCCGCGGCTTCGTCCAACGCGCCAGCGGCAGGAGATGCTCGGCGAACAACCGCGGATTGAGGACCGCCGCGGCATCCTCCTGATAGTACGCGACCGGGCGTGCGGTCCATAGCTTGCTGGGGTACCCCCCGGCCGTGTACGTCCCCTGCCAGGGCGGGATCATCCGGTGCAGATGCTCCAGCACCTCCAGCCGGACCCGTGCGCAATCAGCGAGAAGCTCGCTCATCCACGGCTCGCCGTCGATCAGGGCCATCGCCACCGCCTCCGGGCCGCACAGGGCACAGGCCGCATCGCCGGGGCCCCGCAGCAAGGGCGCACAGACCGGGAAACGTTCTCCCGCGAACTGCACCAGGTCCCGGGTGAAGCGCAGGAGGCACTGGAACCATGCGTTGTCCTGCAAATCGAAGCGAAGGCGTGACAGGTCGCGGGGCTCGTGCGGGCGCATCTCGGCCCAGCAGCTTGTCTCGCCCACGTGAACGGCACAGCCGAGAATGGCCTCCAGCCAGGGGATGCCCCAGTACGCGGAGCCGACGTAGAAGAAGTCGTCCTCCGCCTCCCGGTGCAGGCGGTACAGCGTTTCGTAGTCACTGCGGAATGCCTCGAAGGAGACCTCCGCCGGTTGGAGGGGTTGGCCAACCTGCCAGGAGCGGTGGCCCTGCGGGTACTGCTCGGCGGGATAATAGCCGC
>VGYL01000511.1 GCA_016872975.1 Planctomycetota bacterium | reverse complement strand
CGGCCCACGGTCAGCAGTCGCAGAACCCCGGTCCCAGGCGCATAGGGTGGGGCTTGCCCCACCGTTTCCCGCCCGGACGCAGAGTCCGGTGGGGCAAGCTCCACCCTGCCAGGGGGAGCGTCCTTCGCCGGATGAAACTGCTCCAGATCGACCCCGTTGGGGATGACCTGGATATCCGCCGTGGGCAGAAACTGCAGGGCCCGGGCCTTCAAGCCCGCGCTGCAGGCGACCAGGGCGGACGCCCGGCGCCAGATCGGCTTGAAGACCAGCGGCCCCAGGATCTGGTAGTCCAGCTTGAGCCGCGCGTTCTCCCCCGGCACGTCGGACCCGCGCAGCGACAGGAGGTACGGCAGCCGCCGTGCGGTTCGGTAGCACAGCCAGCCGGTCGGAAAACCGAAGAAGGCGTGCACCAGGTCGTACTTCTCCTGCCTGAGGAGCCGGCGATAGCACGGCTTGGCCTTGAGGAGCCACTCGATGATCTCGCGGCGACGCCACACGTGCAGGTCCCGCTTGCGCACGCCCACCTTGCAGATCAGGATATTCGCCGCGAACCGCTCGAGGAGGAAGCCGGGCCGCGCCAGGGAGGTCAACACGTCCACCTCCAGGTCCCGCCGGCCGGCGTACTGCTGCAGGAGGGCCTGATGGGCCTGGCCGCCGCCGCCGCCAAGCGGCGGGAATTCGTAATTGAGCATCAGCAGACGCAGCGTGGCCACGATCAGGAGGGCTCCTTCCCGGCGGGCGGGCTCTTGCGCTCGAACAGCACGTGCTCGCCGAACATGTTCACCACGCGATAGTGGCGCATGACAAAGCTGCGGAACGGCTGGAGCACCTCGTAGCGCTGGGCCTCCTCATCGCCGAACTCCTTGCGGAGCATGTCGCTCCACGCCTTGTCGTATGCCTCCACGATGGTCTCGTTGACCGGCAGGAATTGCGGCTTCTCGAGGCCCATGAACCCCTTGGGCATGATCGGCCACAACTCATACGGCGGCCGGACAACCGGAATGTGACGCTTGCGCGAATCCACGATGAACCGGGGCATCTCCCGTTGGAACTCCTCGAGCATCTCCGCGGTCATCCGGGCCAGGGCGGGCGGCGCGTAGCGCGTCATGGAAAACGCCTGGGCGGCGGAGCTGAACCGCTGGGCCTGGACGTAGATGCCGGGATACCAGCCCCAGACGTAGATCTTGTCCGCAGGCTGCGAATGCTCGCGGATGTACTGGCCCACCTGCTCCCAGGGACCTCGGTAGTTTCTGGCCCGGCGCAGGCCAATATCCTGGTAGCGTTGCAGGTAGCCTCTCTGACGCTGCGGCTCGCCCGTATCATACCGGCGATACGCGGTGCCGCTGTACGGGCTGATGGTAATCCCAAAGAAGATGTGCCACGAGGCGGCGATCATGACCACCAGTCCGACCAGACCGACGATCGCCCAGCGGGTCTTGTCCGGATCGGTCGTCAGACGGCGCGAATACCGCCAGGCCAGATAGCCGCCCAACATCGCCGCCGACGCATTCAGCGGCAGATAGTACTGCTCATACGAATGGGGGCTGATCCAGACGAAGGCCATGTCCAGCACCCACCAGGCGGCCAACAGCAGGACAAGCCGGTCCTGCACCGCGGGCGTCGCCTTCGGGGCCGATCTCTTGGAACCGAAGACCGCGAAAACCCGGACCAGCATGGCGCCCAGAGCCAGACCGATCGGCAGGATCAGCAGCTTGTAGTAGCGCAAGACGATCGGCCACTGATCGGAAAACGGGACATCCTTTCGGCCTTCGGCGATGTAGTCCACGGCCCCCTGCCCTGACGGTGACGCAGGGCCGGCAGGCAGCAGCTTGGCCAACTCGTGCCAGACGAACGCATACGGCACGGGCAGACTCACGTTCCAACCCAGGATCCAGATGTATACCGGCGCCATCGCGGCGACGGCGCCGGCCAACAGCAGCATGGCGTCGCGGCTCGTCTGCTTGACGCTCTTGTGTCCGAAGACCGGCTGCAACAACAGGTACAAGCCCGTGGCGCCGATGGCCGAGAGGCCGATTTGCTTGAATTGCGGCGCCCAGCTCAGCAGCGCCCCGGCCAGCACGGCGTACCACCACCGCGGACGAAGCTCATAGAAAATGAAGCAACTGACCCCCAGCAGCAGGAAGGCGATCATGTACTGTTCTTTGACATTGCCGTCCTTGGCCAGCAGCGGCGCGGAAAGGTAGACCGAGGCGACAATCGCGCCCAGCGTCGCCGCCAGCAGGCCGTAGAGCCGGTGCAGGGCCACGAACATGACCGCCAGCGCCGCGACTTGCAGGAGCATCTGGATCGTCTTGGGCCCCATGTCGTTGAACCCGCAGAGCTTCACGCCCAGGAGATTGAGCAGCAGCGTGCCCAACTGGGCGCTGGGCTTCTCCTGCACGCCGATCTCGGCTCCCGCCAGGATATGGGCCGCCGAGTACACGTAGGCGCCGCCGTCGAAGGGGTCGGGCGAGTTGTACTCAAACCACTTGCCCAAGGCAAAGGGAATCCCTGCCAGGAAGATCACGGCGGCGAGCGCCAGGAGTTGCCGCTGCCGGCCGGCCGCGAGAAACCAGTATTGCGCTGCGGGAAGCGGAGGCCTTCTCGGGGCCTTCTTCCGTTGGGGGGCCTTGCTCATGCCTGATCTCCGGGATTGTCAAACGGACCCAGGACCTCCTTGATGACATACGTGGGCCGGTTCTGGGATTCGTGGTAGGTGCGGACGAGCAGCTCCGCCAGCAGGCCCATGAGAACGAACTGGATGGTCGCGGTAATCATCAGTGCCGTCAGGACCAGCAGCGGGTTGCGGTTCATCGACAAGTGCTCGGGCGAGAGGAACTTCTGGTACAGCACGACCAGACCCGACAGCATGGCTCCCACGGCGGTAATCCCGCCGAGTCCCCCGAAGATGTAGATCGGCTTGGTGGAGAAGGAGCCCAGGAACTTGACGGTAATCAGGTCCAGCAGGACCTTGACGGTGCGTCCCAGGCCGTACTTGGCCTTGCCGGCGACGCGGGGCCGGTGGTTGACCACGCACTCGGTGACCTGCGCCCCGCTCCAACTGGCCAGGGCCGGGATGAACCGGTGCATCTCGCCGTACAGCCTCGTCTGGGCCAGGATCTCCCGGCGGTAGACCTTGAGGGTGCAGCCGAAGTCGTGCAGCCTCACGGCCGTGATCCGGGAGATCAGCCAGTTGGCGATCCTTGAGGGCAGCCGGCGCGTCAGGGCCTTGTCGTGGCGCTTCTTCCGCCAGCCGCTGACCACGTCGCAGCCCTCGTCGAGCTTGGCCACGAGCATGGGGATATCCGCCGGATCGTTCTGCAAATCGGCGTCCATCGCCACAATCACCTCGCCGCGGGCATGTGCGAAGCCCGCGCTGAGAGCGGCGGTCTGGCCGAAATTCTTGCGAAAGCGGATCACCCGCACGCGCGGGTCCGACGTGTGCAGGTCCTTCAGAATCCCAAAGCTGCCGTCCGTGCTGCCGTCGTCGATAAAGAGGATCTCGTACTCGTACCGCCCTTTCAACGCCTGCGTAATCTGCTCGTACAGGGACGGAAGATTCTCCTGTTCGTCCAGCAGGGGCACCACGACGGACAGTTGAGGCCGTCCATCATTCTTTTCTGTCTTGGCCATACCTTCCATGGGTTACCGGGGGTTCCATAAACCCTTATCGTATCAGCAGAAACGTTTACCTGCAACCATGGCGGAAAAATTGCTCCACCCTCCGATTATCGGCTGTTCACCCCGCGCGAGTCAGCCAAAAACGCCCCGGCCAAGAACGAAAACGCACAAGAACAGCCGCGGAAGTCCCGCCTGCTCCTGCGATCCAGGCGCAAGAACGGCATTCGTCGGGCAGTCTGCTTGAATATTCGGAGGAGATATCCGAATATTCAAGCTCGCGGATGCGTCGGGAACGTCGATGTCTTGTGCAAATCTCAAGTTGAACTTGCCATTTGCACAGAAAGCCGCCCTGACGAGAGCCCATGTGTACCAGAGACGACGCCATTCTTCCGTGCCAAGATACAGCCAACCGGGCACGGTCCGCAGAACTTGACAAAAATGAACTTATAGTTTATAAATGGCCATATGTATATCAGACGTGCGATCAGTCCTGTTTTGCACCTTGCCTGCCGTCAGTTTCCCGCGATTCTCGTAACAGGCCCGCGGCAATCCGGCAAGACCACGCTCCTGCAGGAGGAGCTTGGACCGTTGGGCTATGCCTTCGTCAGCTTCGACGATCCGGTGGTGCGGGAATTCGCCCAACAGGACCCGAACGGATTTCTGGACGGGTTCGCGGACAAGGCTTTGGTCCTGGACGAGATCCAGTACGTGCCAGGGCTGTTCTCTTACCTGAAGATGCGGATCGACGCCGACCGGGCCAGGCATGGGCGTTTCGTCCTGACCGGCTCTCAGCAGTTCCAGATGATGAAGAATGTCAGCGATTCCCTGGCGGGCCGGGTCGCCATGCTGGAATTGTTGCCGTTCTCTTTGGAGGAATTGAGCGAGCGAATCGCCCCGACGGCAGCCGAGCAGATCTGGCGCGGGGGATATCCGCCGGTCGTTCTCAATCCGGAGGCGCGGGAGCTTTGGCTGCGCAGCTATCTGTCCACGTACCTGGAACGTGATGTGCGCCAACTCCAGAGCATTCGGGATCTCGGGCAGTTTCAGTCCTTCCTCACGCTATGTGCGGCGGCGCAGAGCCAGGAAGTCAATCTGGCCCGTCTGAGCCGGGAGTGCGGCATCAGCCAGCCCGCCGCACGCCAGTGGCTCGGCGTATTGACAGCCTCCTACATCGTGCAACTGGTGCCGCCCTACTATAGGAACTTGGGCAAACGCACAATCAAGTCCCATAAGCTCTACTTCCTGGATTCGGCTCTGGCCGCCGAGCTGACCCGTCAGCCCTCGGCCGATGCCCTGTGGACGGGCGCCATGGGAGGCGCGTTCTTCGAGGGCTGGGTGGTGACCGAGACGATCAAGTTCCAGAAGGCCCGTGCGATGCGGCCGGATCTCTATTTTTGGCGGTCTCACGAGGGGCTGGAGGTGGATCTGGTGATCGAGTCCGGCGGCCGGCTGCATGCCGTCGAAATCAAGCAGACCGCCACGCCGTCGATGCATCACATCGGCGGACTCCGGCGCTTCCGCAATCTGGCGGGAGATGTTGTCGGATCTCTCGTGCTGGTCTGCAACGTCCGGGAACCCACGCCCCTGCCGGACCGCGTCACGGCCATCCCCTGGCATGCCTGGCCCCGCTGGATGCAGGAGAACCTAGTACCGCATTTCGCAAGTTCTGAGACTATAGGGTAGAGATTGCTTCGTCGCTGAAGCTCCTCGCAATGACATACTTGGGCACCCTATGTCATTGCGAGCGAGGCTCGCCGAGCGCGGCAA
>VGYL01000510.1 GCA_016872975.1 Planctomycetota bacterium | reverse complement strand
CACGGACACCACTATCGAAGACCTGACCCCTTCATCTGGCAGCCGCAAGGAAAACTAGGGTGCGTCCCTAGTTTCCCCCTAGTTTCCCCTTCGCCGCGCACGTCGATCCGAGCCAGCAACCTCCGGTACGGCGTAAGATCGAACTCGATGAGCCGGCCCCGAACACGATGAAACGCCTGCCGCAATCTGCCGCCAATCATAGCCGCTCCGCACATCCGTTCGTATCCGCAAAGACTGCCCGACCTCCCGGATTATACAGGCTTCCTTTGTGTCGAGAAAGTGCGACTACCGATGCCGGCGCACGATGTGGACCGTCCCAGGCCGGGTCTCTTCGGTGAAGGTGATGCCGAACTGTTCCTGGAACCACCTTTTGGCGATTTCAATGGACTCCTTACCCCCCCAGTAGGGCTGCTCACTGGCTGCTGCGCCGCGGTAGTCCGGCGGTCCGGCGGGCTCCGAGGGCAGGCCGGTCTCATCGACGATCAGGATCTGGTCCGCCGTGAGGGATTGGTTCTGGTAGAAGACGAAGCCCTCAAAGAGCTCTCGGATCGTCGTGGGGCAACTGGTGGAAACCGCCATGCCCGGCCGCAACGGTGCGTGGTTGGGATTGGGAATCGGGGCCTTCACCTGCCGCCAGGGTTTGAGCGGTCGCCCATCGTAGTGAGCGATCCAGACGTTCCTGGGTTCGGCGGTCTCGACCAACTCCAGCCCGAGCCGGCCGAGCACGAATTCGATCCGAGCCCGTGCGGTATGTTCGTTCTTGATGATCAGATCATGGTTCAACGGCATAGCCGCGATATCCTCCGGCACGCGCAAGAGGCCGGCCGGTCGGAACTCGTTCTGCAGGAACGCCCCGAGTGTCCAACGAAGAGGCATCACCCAGTGGCCGGTCCTTTCCGTGATGCCGGGCAGCCGGCCGGGGGCATAGCACCGCGCCAGAGGCCCGTCATTGCTGTCACAGGGCAGAAGGTCCATCCCCTCGGGCAACGGGTGCTCCGCGTAGTAGGCGGCGATCCGAAGCAATCGCTGATTCCACTTCTCATAGCGTGGGTCGATATCCGAGCTGTAATGGACATCTTTGGCCGCTGGCGGGAGATAACTAGCGATGCTCGCGGGAATCGCCGGGTCGTAGCGGATCGCCCGGTGCATGTCCTGGCGCCATTGTCCATCCCGGAAAGACCAGGCGTTGGCTTCCAGGGGCAGATTGGTTTCGGTGTCGATCCACAGGTCATAGTGTCTGTCGCCGCGTTCGGTCTTCAGGCCCTTGGCCGGGCGGCCTTCAATCGCCCGGACGCCCAAGTCCGTGATTCGGATACCACGCTTCTGGAGTGACTCGAGATTCTCTGTCATGGAGCGGAACCTGGCGGCATAGGGGCGTCCCCCGTTACGCGCCGTGGAGACATACAGCCTGTCTTTATCCGCATGATACTCGTGGCGCCGGTTTCCGTTGTCCCACAGAAGGATCGGTCCCTGTCGGTCGTAGAGCCGGTATTCTCCCTGTGCGGTGAACCACTCCCAGATCTCCACTTCATACCGCTGGGAAGGGTAAGGTTCATCCCCGATGACCGTGTGCGTGGGGGAGACCTGGGTCGTCCATCCGGAGATGTGAACGGCGTTGACCTGCTGCAAGGCCTTCACCACGCCGGCGTACACCGAGCGGCTCGGGGAAAGCGACGTACCAAAGACAGCGAGCGCCGCCAGGATCGCGACCAAGGCGGCCAGCTTTGTGACCGGATGTTCTCCCAGCAGGGCTCGGATTGCAGGCTGTACGACGGTTGGCCTCGTCTGCCGCTGACGCAGCACATTCTGCAAATGGCCGAGGATGCGGTCGTGCATCCCGGCGTCGGCCGTTTGCCGTAGATCCTGGATCTGCTCTTCGATGTTCTTCACTTGTCTCATGATTCCACCTGATCATTCAACATAGATCGCAGTTTTTCGATGCCGTACCGGTACCGGCTTTCCACTGTCTTGGCGGCGATTCCTTGAGCGTTGGCGATCTCACGGAACTTCAGCCCGCCCTGCAGATGGAGCAGGACGACCTCGCGTTGCTCGTAGGGCAGCTCGGCCAGAGCCGCCCTCAACTGTTGCCGCTGCTCGGCCACGATGGCGGCCTCCACCGGACTGGGCGCCAGCCCGTAAGCCGGATGAAAATTCTCCAAACACCGTCCTCTGTCTTCCGTCTTCCGACCTCGGTCCTTTCGGAGATAATCGCGGGCCCGGTTGGCGACGCACGTGGCCAGATAGCCTTTGAGGCTGCCCGTCAGCTCGAAGGTGTCGAGCGATTCGAGGAACTTCACGAACACGTCCTGCAGGACATCCGGTGCGTCACCCGTGCGGCCGAGCAGGCCGCCAGCCAGCGTCAGCAGATCGCTCTCGTATTGGTTGTAGATCCGGCACAAGGCGTGGGCATTGCCCCGCTTGAGTCTCCAGACGAGATATCGATCTTCGAATACAGCCATGGGCGAACTCCCGTTGGAATCACGAACGTTCACCAATATAACGCGGGACCGGTGCGGATTCCTCTAACCGGCCTCAGAATCGTTTCCTCGGGGGCGGCGGCGCTATCCTAATTGGCGATCCGCAGGCTGCGGCGGCCGGTCAGCTCGGCGTGAGCCGGATTGCTCAGGAGCACCTGGAGAGGCGCGGTGCTCCCGAGCGAAGAAGGCTCGATGGGGATGAGCCCGACGGTGGCGCCGGGGGGAAACTGCAGCGTGCCTGTGGCAGGTTGGCCGCCCGGCACGTCGATCGCGTAATCGACGCGGACCGGTCTGGTTGTGAAGGTGCTCAGGCGGACGGGGATGCCCCGGGCCGCCGCGGCGGGGGAGAGCGTGTCCGTAAGGGTCGCGATGCCGATCCCCACCGTTCCGGCGGGTGTGGGCAGGAAGGGCGTCAACCGGTTCCGTTGATCGGGGTCGGCCTGTGGATCCCAGAGGCAGTTGTCGGGGAAGTCGGCGTCGGGGATGGTGACGCAATTGTCCTGGATATCCATCTGCGCGACGTGAACGGTCCAGTTGTCCCAGGCCCGGCCCCAGAGGTCCCGGTGGTTGAACAGCAGCAGGGAATCGCGGACGGTCAGAAAGCCCTTGTAGGTCCAGTCGTAGTTGTCGCCGAAGCGGGCGCCGACCGCGTTGGCGGTGCTCAGGCAATGCACCGCGTTCACATCCGGGGCCCCGTAGCCGCACTCGATGCCCTGGCCGCAGTTGAGCGTGACTGTATCGGTGACGGTGCAGAGCTTCGCGCCCGACCAGGCCAACGCCTCGTGATAACACGACTCGAACCAGCAATGCTGAATGGTCACCGAGCCGGCCGCATCGGCCCCGGCGTCGATCCCGTCATCCAGGGCCCAGCCGATGAGACAATTCGTGAGCACGTGGGTACCGGCCGTCAGGTAGAGGCCGTCGTTGTCGGCGTCGGCAAAGGGAGCGGTCGCCGAGGGGAACTCGATCAGGGCACAATCGTCCAGCATTACGGCGCCGCCGTTGTATTGGCCGCCGGTGACGCACTTCTGGATGAGGCACCGTGTCATGGTCAGAAAGGCCTTCTCGCCATGGCCCGCTTGGCCGTGGTTCTCCACCAGCCAGCAGTCGGTCAGCGTGACGTTCGCTCCGTTCGAGAGGTAGAACAGGCACTGATTGCGGCGGTGGCTGCCGCCGCGGCCGGGGTTGTTGTCGAACCACTTCGGGTCCGCGCCGCTGGCGGTGAGGATGGTGCCGGTGAACTCGCCGCGCGAGGTGCTCTTGTCGAGGAGAAATCCGCCCCAGGGGGTCTTTCTATCCCGGCACGTGAAGACCACGGGCCGCTCCAGGGTCCCGTGGACCACGATCCGGCCCTCCACGCGGATCTCGACGCCGGGCTCGACCGCGACCACGCTGCCCGCGCCGATGGTCAGGGTCGCCCCGGCCGCGATTCGCATCCCGCCGCCGGTGCCCGCGGTGATGCGCAGGCGGGCGTTCTCGCCCCAATCGGTGACGCCGGTGATCGTGGCCGGTGCGAGCCGCCAGCTCGTGGAGCTCTCGATCGCGATCTCTTTCGGAGTCGCCAGCGACTGAATCCCGCCGGCATAGAAGATCGTGCCCGCCTCCCTGGCGACGGGCAGAAAGACCGAACCCACCCCGCGGAGCAGCGGCAGCGGATGGCTCTCGAAGCCGGGCGCCACGATGCTGCCATTGACGCCGAGACGAGCGCCGGCGGCATCCTCAACGCGGGCGATGACCGGAATCTCGAAGCCGACAGGGTACCGGGCGGGCGTGACGATCACGAGCCGAGCCCCGGCAAACTCGGCGGCCGCCGAGTCGATCAGGGGATAGGGCGTCCAGCGGGGCAGACCCCACTCGGTGTTGCCCCGGGCGGTGGCGCGGACAATGAAGCGGACCAGCCGGCTCTCCTCGGCCCCGGAAGACCGCAGCCGCTTGCGCACGCTCAATTCGTAGTACTCCGCCTCATCGACCTTGATGGGCAGGTCCGTGGCCACCGGCACACCGTTGAGCGTCGCCGTGAAGTCGTAGCCCGCCTCCGACCGGACCGTGAAGGTGACGCGGTCCGCGTAGACCTTCTTATCCGCGACGCCCTCGATGGTGATCGCCGCCCACCCGGACGTGGCCGACAGGAGCACGCACAGAACCGAGACCGCCAACCGCTGTGAGCACCGCATGGACTACCCTCACACCATAGGAGAACGTCACACTCCGGGCGAACAGGACACCTGCCCGGATGCGTCTATTCTACCATCCGGGACCCGGTCCACCAAACAAGAGGGGCCGCGGTCATCTGCGGTTCCCGCCACAGCCTCGGATGGTCCTCGCCTGTGAGAATCCACCGGAAGTCGTCGCCGTCGTGCCGGTCACTCACTCGTTCTCGTACCAGGCAATCTTGTCGTCCCAGTAGGAAGCCGAGAGGACGTCCAGGTCGCCATCGCCGTCCAGGTCCGCCGCGTAGACGCATGTCGGCCCATCAGCCTTCGTCGTGATCACCTGCTGGGGTCCGAACTGACCCATCCTGTCGTTGGCATACCAGGCAATCTTGTGACTGTATGAAGGATAGTCCCCATAAGAAGCCGAGAGGACGTCCAGGTCGCCATCGGCGTCCAGGTCCGCCGCGTAGACGCATTTCGGCCCCCTATCCCACGTGGAGATCACCTGCTGGGGTCCGAACTGGCCCGTCCCGTCGTTGGCATACCAGGCAATCCTGTCGTCCCCCGCAAAAGAAGAAGGAGCCGAGAGGACGTCCTGGTCGCCATCGCCGTCCAAGTCCGCCGCATAGACGCGACGGTCCTCAGGGGCCGCGGTGGTGATCACCTGTTGGGGTCCGAACTGGCCTGTCCCGTCGTTCGCATACCAAGCTATTTTGGCATCAACAAGAAAGGTTGGACCCTCATCACAACCTTCGTACAAAGATAGAGCCGA
>VGYL01000509.1 GCA_016872975.1 Planctomycetota bacterium | reverse complement strand
CACCGTAAACCGCCGCGGCCAGGAATCGCTCATCCGGGCGGGCTTGCCGAGGCCGTCGGCCAGAACGGTCCCGCCGATCATCGAGTTGATCACGAAGGGATTCATCGCCACCGCCAGCAATCCCACGGAGAACAGCACGCCCGCCACGGGCCCGAGCAGCGGCCGCAACTGCGTCGCCAGGACGCTGATATCCGTGATATCAGCGGTCTGCTGGCCGTGCAGCAGGGTGGCGCTCGTAATCATGATCATCGCGCTGACGCAGGCCAGGACGGCCACACCCGTGATGGAATCACCGATGCCGCGGTCGTAATCGTTGATCGTCCAGCCCTTCTCGCGGACCAGGTTGCCCTGGAAAAACGCGGCGGCCACGGAGAAGGTCGTGCCCAGCAGCGAGGCGACCAGGACCATCGGGTCCACGATGCCGGTCTCGCCGCGTTTGGGCAGGGCCAGCGACAGGCCCTCGGGCAGGCCGGGAATCAGGCCCGCCAGGATACTGCCCAGGTTCGGGCGGATGACCAGCAGGTTGATCAGGAAGCTGACGAGGATGATGGCCACCATGATCTTCATGGCGCGTTCGAGAACCTTGTAGACCTGGCGCAGCGCGAAGATGGAGCCGATGACCAGGGCGTTGAAGGCCAACAGAAAGCCCGTGTCGATCAGGGCCTTCGTCCGCACCGTCATCTGGGCGGGATCACCGAACAACCGCTTGGCGCCGAGCGAATCGAAGGCCGCCGCGATGGCGAGATTGTTCGAGAATTGAAACGCGGCACAGATCAGGCACAGGTTGACGCCGATCACCGCCGCCGCCGGTCGGCCCAGGCGCCCGGCGATCAGGGTGCACGGCGACGCGCCGCCCATCACGCCAATGCGGGCGGCCGTCGTCATGAAGGTACCCATCAGGAGCGCCGTCAGGGCCAGCAGCCACAGCAGGCCGTAGCCGTACGTGGCGCCGACGTTGGAGTTGATCAGGAGGCTGCCCGGCCCGAAGACGACGCAGGCGGTAATCAACGCCGGTCCGAGCGAGCGCCACCAGGGGATTCGAACGACTGCGACAGTCTCCGCTTGTGCCATGATGCTCCTTTCCTGCAAGGATCGTCAAACGGTTGCGGTTACGCAACTCGCGCCCGTTTGTAGTGGCGTCGTCAGACGCTATCCTTATGCTCTCACGAGCACACGACAAACGAGCCGCGCAACCGGCCGACGCTCGACGAATGGTACTACACGTGTTCCGGAATCACGAACGGCTCACGATACGTGCCGCGTGCGAGTCTGTTGGCCTCCTCCGCCAGCGTGCCGGTGAATCGTTCCGTTGGCGGGTCCATGGTCAACCAGGGACCGCCGATGCGCGGCGTCTGCTGGACATCCACGCCGTTGACCAGCAGGTGTTCCTGGAACCGCTCGAAGGACTCGCCGAGATCCGGATTCCCCTGGAAGCCTGCCACGATCTCTTCGCGTGAGGCCTCCTGGCCGAGGCGGTGGGAGATATTGCCCATGTGGCACAGCGCGCTGGAGAGATACCCTTCGCGGATATCCGCAGTGAGGTCGCTGACCTTGCGGCTGCGGACGGCATCGATGAAGTTCTGGTGATGGCCCTGGCCTTCCGTCAGGCGGAACTGCTTGATTCTCTGGCCGCTCTTGTCATAGGCCCAGCCGCCCGCGAGATAGCCGTCTTCGCAATCGACGATGACCCCGTAGCGAATGCCGCGATAGTGATCCACCTCCGAAGCCCCTTTGACCCGCGGCAGGTTGCGCAGCTCGAAGAGAATGGGCACCGGCTTATAGTCATAGAAAACGATTTGCGTGTTCGGCGTCTCGCCGTCATCGACATAGCCCAGCCGCCCGCCCACGCTGAGGACCCGCGGCGCCAATTCGTTGTGCCCGGTGATCCAGCGGCAGATGTCCATGTAGTGGATGCCGTTGTTGCCGAAATCGCCGTCGCCGGTCGGCCAGACCCAATGCCAATCGTAATGCAGGTTCTTTCGCCGCAGCGGCGTCATCGGAGCCGGACCGCACCACAGGTCATAGTCGACCGACGCGGGCACCGGCGGCGGCGTCTCCACCTTCCCGAGGCTCTTGCGCAGGCCGTAGACGAAGCCCCGCACCAGCCGCACCTTGCCAAGCTGGCCCTGGTTGACGTAGTCGATCGCCTCGCGCAGTCCCACATCCGAGCGACGCTGGGTGCCGCTTTGCACGATGCGGTTGTACTTGCGGGCCGCGGCGACCATCTGGCGGCCTTCCCAGATATTGTGGCAGACGGGCTTCTCCACGTAGACATCCTTGCCCGCCTGGCAGGCCCAGACGGTGACCAGCGCGTGCC
This sequence comes from Planctomycetota bacterium, assembly GCA_016872975.1. GTDB lineage: Bacteria > Planctomycetota > Phycisphaerae > Sedimentisphaerales > Anaerobacaceae > PLanc-01. The sequence continues at coordinate 3,088 of VGYL01000509.1, read as the reverse complement.
AGTGATTCGGGGTCGCCGTGGTCACCACGTCGATATTCTTGTCTTCGAGCAGCTTGCGGCAGTCCGTGTAGGTATCCACCTTCTCGTTGCGGTCGGTGAATTTCTTCTGCTCGCGCGCGACGAAATTCTTATCCGCGTCACAGATGGCGACAACCCGCACGCCGGGAATGTTACGAAACCAATTGATGTGGTTGGCCCCCTGCCCGCCAATGCCCACCACCGCCAGCCGGATGTCGCTATTGGCCCCTCTGACACGCGTGTGCGGAACGGCCAGAGTCAGCCCCGCCGCGACCGACGCCTTCAGAAAATCCCTGCGGTTCATACCTGTACCTCCCAAGAACATTCGCAGCACGGGCGTCCCGCCCAGAAAGACACGGCCGGCGTCAGTCCTCCGCCCACGCGGGGGAAGGGCCATGCCACGGCGCTACGCGACTGTGGGCATCTTATCCGCCCCTGTCGCGCCTGTCAAAGCTCAATCGGCAGAAGGACAGGGAAGAAGGGGAGAAGCCGGGAGGGTGAGAAGGTAGGATGCTCCGACCTTCTTAAGACGTCAGAATTCGCCTCGGCTGCGGGGGACCCGGTTGACACCCCCAGCGCAAGTCCCCTGATTCCAGCAACTTCCGCGCAACGCCAGCGGCGCCGCGGAAAGAGGTCCCGCTTGGCCGGCCCTCGCGACTGTGGTATCATGGCCCACTATGCCATACAAGCCATTACCACGACATTCGTTGGGCTTCTTTCCGACGCCGCTGGTGCCGCTGCCGCGTCTGACGGAACGGCTGGGCGGGCCGGCTCTGTTCATGAAACGGGACGATCTCACCGGCCTGGGGCTGGGCGGCAACAAGACCCGCAAGCTCGAGTTCTTAGTGGGCGAGGCCCTGGCGCAGGGGTGCGACACCCTGGTCACCGGGGGGGCGGCGCAGTCCAACCATTGCCGCCAGACGGCCGCCGCCGCGGCGGCGTGCGGGCTGGCCTGTCACCTGGTCCTGGGCGGCGCGGCCCCCGCGGTCCCCGAGGGCAATCTCCTGCTCGATCAACTCTTCGGCGCCGTGATTCACTGGACGGGCGAGTTTCGCAAGGGGGAGAAGATCCCCGAAATCGCCGAGTCCCTCCGATCGGCCGGGCGGAAGCCCTACGTCGTGCCGTACGGCGGCTCCAATACGACGGGGGCGGTCGGCTTTGTCGAAGCGGTGCGCGAGTTGACCGCGCAATTGACCCAGGTGGGCGAAGCCATCACCCACATCGTATTCGCCTCCAGTTCCGGCGGGACCCACGCCGGGCTGATGGTCGGCAGGAGACTGTTCGGCCTGGAGAGTGAGCTGGTCGGGATCGGCATCGACAAGGGGGCCTCGGGCGACGTGCCGTTTGCCGAGCATATCGTCCAATTGGCCAATGCGACCGCGGAGCGCCTGGGCGTCCGGGATCGCTTTTCGGCCGCCGAGCTGATCCTCCACGAGGAATATCTGGGGGACGGTTACGGCGTGGTGGGCGAGTTGGAACGCCGGGCCATTGGCCTGGTGGCCCGGACGGAGGGTATCCTGCTCGATCCCGTTTACACGGGGCGCGCCATGGGGGGACTGATCGACCTGATCGAGCGCGGCGAATTGACACGCGGGCACGCGGTACTGTTCTGGCATACCGGTGGGACGCCGGCGCTGTTTCCCTACGCCCGGGATTTGATCTCTTCGTAGGTCGTGCGTCCCCGCACGACACTCCTTGGCGAGCGAGGACGCTCGCCCTACGAAGACCGGCCCTCGGTGGGTACGCTTGTTCGTCAAGACATATTAGAGGACACCGTCCAGAGAGAAAGGCACAATCATGCCCCAGACACAGGTTCATTCCATCAGGTCCGTGGTGCTCGTCTTCGCCATGTCACTGCTTACACTGGCCGCATGGACGCCGGCCCGTGCCCAACCGCAGGCGGTGCCGGGCTTCGAAGTCGGCCCGCAGAGGGACGCGATCACGCCCGGGCGGTTCCTGATCGATCCGCCCACGCTCGAGAACCTGGGCTTCCGCTGGTACGTCGAGGGCGACAGCAACCGCAACGCCGCAGTCGCGGTCGCGTTTCGCCGGAAGGGGCAGAGGGTCTGGAACGAGGCCCTGCCGATGCTGCGGGTTCACCACGAGGTCTCGAACCAGACGTATGGGCCGTACCGCACGGGCAATCTGTTCGCCGGCAGCGTGCTGTTCCTGGAGCCGGCGACGGAATACGAAGTGCGTTTTACCATGTCCGATCCGGACGGCGGTGCGCCGGCCGAGCCTATGATCGTGAGTGTAGCGACGCGGACCGAGCCCCGGGCCTTCGCCGGCGGCCGGACGATCCGGGCCACCCCCGAAAGGGGACTCCTGGCGGCGCTGGATGAAACCCAGCCCGGCGACGTGATCCTGCTGCGTCCCGGCGTCTATCGGGGCCCGTTCGAGCCGAAGAAGTCGGGCACCGCCGACCGGCCGATCGTGATTCGCGGGCCGGCGGACGGAGGGGCGATCCTGGAAGGCCAGGGCGTGGCCGTCCGGTCCAATATCGTGTCCCTCAACGGCACGCACCATCTGCATTTCGAGAATCTGACCTTCTGCCATGCCCACACGGCGCTCTACGCCGCCAAGCCGGGCGGCTCGCAGGGCCTCGTCGTCCGCGGCTGCCGGATTCACGACGTGGTCTACGGCATCAACGCCGGCTGCGAGAACTCCACCGACTGGTACATCGCGGACAACGACATCGTCGGCATCAATCCCACGTGGTATCCGCGCCCGCCGGAGACGTACATGAGTCCCGGCCATACCGGCGTCAACGTCTACGGCCGCGGCCACGTGATCTGCTACAACCGCATCACGCGCTTCAGTGACGCCGCCGCGATCTACAACTTCGGCCCGCCGGTCGCGGACATCGTGAAGCACTGCGTGAACATCGACTTCTACAACAACGATCTCTCCTGGGCGCAGGACGACACATTCGAAGCGGACTACGGGTGCCACAACGTGCGGTTCTATCGCAACCGCTGCTACAACACGCACACCGGCATGTCCACGCAGCCCTTCTACGGCGGTCCCGTCTACCTGATCCGCAACGAGCTGTACGCGATCACGGCCCTCA
>VGYL01000508.1 GCA_016872975.1 Planctomycetota bacterium | reverse complement strand
TCGACGGCTTTTTCGGCACCCTTTGCGTCCCGCAGGGCCTCAAAATCGTACCGAATCTCGCGGTGACATGGACACAATACGCCCGTGAAAAGGGCGAAACTTGAACTTTGACGGTGTGGTTTAAGGGTGTATAGTATGCCTTAGGTGGGCCCAAATTCGGCGCCGACGTGGGTCCCTTTTACATGCCGATTTCCAAAAAGCAGTTCCCAGTTGACAGTTCCCAGTTACGGCCTGCGGCCGGAGGTTGCCGCGCTTCGCTCGCAATGACATGATCTGTGGCTTGAAAGGCGGTTCCTGGTCGCCGGTTTGCCGTTAGAAATCCGTGTCCATCCGCGTGAATCCGTGTCGTAAGAGAGGTCCCAGGTTCGAAGTGTCAAGTGTGAAGCTGGAAATCTGCGTCAATCGGCGTAATCTGCGGTTGAAGAGGAGATCTTGAACCGAGGATGGCAGAAAGGAAAATGGCAGAAAGGAAGATGCCTCCGGACGAACACGGGACCTTCTTCGGCTCTCCTGATATTCCTTTCTCCCATCTTCTTTTCTACCCCTCCTGGTTCCGGCCGCAGTTGATCAGCAGTTCTCCGCGGTCGGTTCCCGGTTCGCCCTGCGGCCTACCGCCTCCGGCCTTCTGTCGTCCGTCCTCTGCGTCCCTCCGCGCCCTCTGCGGTTATAGCTCAGTTGACGGTTGACAGTTCCAGCCTTCGGCCGGAGATTGCCGCGCTCGGCGAGCCTCGCTCGCAATGACATAGGGCGCCCACGCATGTCATTGCGAGGAGCTTCAGCGACGAAGCAATCTCTACTCTATCGTCTCCGGACCGGCGAAATGCCGTGCTAGGCTTCGGCGTGGGCGCAGACTCTCTTGACCGCCTCGACGCAGTTGGGCAGGTCGCCGTCGAGGTGGTGGCGGCGCATGGCGGCGGCGACGAGGCCGACGAACATCGGCTGCGGCCGCAAGGGGCGGCTCGTCAGACACGGGTGGGCCTGGGTCCCCATGAAGAACGGATGGCCCGGCAGTTCCAGGATCTGCATGATCGGCTGGTCGGGGGCCCGGCCGGAAAAGACCATGCCGCCTTTCTCCAGGGTCTCGATGTAGCGCGGATCGACCTCGTAGCGGTGGCGGAACCGCAGGCGGACGGAGTCCTTCTTGCCGAAGAGGTCCCAGGCGAGCGTTTGCGGCTGGATCTGGACGTCCCGGCCGCCCAGCCGCATGTTGCCGCCGAGGCCCTCGATCTTCTTCTGCTCGGGCAGGATGTCGATCACCGGCTCCGCGGCATTCGCGTCCAGCTCGGTGCTGTTGGCGTTCTTGAGGCCGCAGATGCTGCGGGCGAACTCAATGACCGCCATCTGGAACCCGAAGCACAGACCCAGATACGGCAGGTTGTTCTCGCGGGCGTACTTGACACAGGCGATCTTGCCCTCGGCGCCGCGGGCCCCGAAGCCGCCGGGCACGATGATGCCGTCCACGTCGGCCAGGTGCTTGTCGACATTGGCGTCCGTGACGGACGTGGTGTCGATCCACTTGAGCTTGACCTCGCAGCCCAGCGCGATGCCGGCGTGCTCCAGAGCGTGGATGATCGACGCATAGCTGTCCCGCACGGAGGTGTACTTGCCGGTGATGCCGATCGTGATGTCGTACTTGGTGTTGCCGATCTTGTCCATGAAGTCGCACCACTTGGCCCAGGCTTTCCGCTCGTGGCGCAGGTTGATGCGGTCTTCGATCTTGAGCAGGCGCAGGACCTCGAAATCCAGGCCGTGGTCGCGGAGCATGGCGGGGATCATGTAGATGCTCGCGGAGTCGGGCAGGCTGATGACCCGCTCGAAGGGCACGTTGCTGTAAATGCTGATCTTCTGGCGGGCCTTTTCGTTGACGGGATTGGTGGCCCGGCAGGCGATGATGTCCGGCTGGATGCCGAGCTGCATCACCTGCTTGATGCCGAGCTGGGCGGCCTTGGACTTCTGCTCGCCCAGGGCGGGCGGCTCCATGATGTACGTCAGGGCGACGAAGCAACTGCTGCCCGGCCCTTCCTCGTAGGCCAGCTCGCGCATGGCCTCGATGTAGTAGGCGTTTTCCAGGTCGCCGACGGTGCCGCCGATCTCGACGAAGACGACGTCGGCCTTGCTGTCGGCGGCCAGTTGGCGCAGGCGCAGCTTCACCTCGCCGGTGACGTGCGGGATCATCTGCACATCCCGGCCGAGATAGTCGCCGTGCCGCTCCTTGTGGAGGACGGAGCTGAAGATCTGGCCGCTGGTGGCGAAGTTGGCCTTGCTCAGGTCCTGATCGAGAATCCGCTCGTAGGTGCCGAGGTCCATATCGGTTTCCATGCCGTCGTCGAGGACGAAGACCTCGCCGTGCCGGAACGGATTGAGCGTGCCGGAATCGACATTGAGATAGCCCTCCAGCTTGATGGGAGCGACCTTCAACCCCTTGTCCTGCAGGAGCTTGGCCAGGCACGAGGAGAAGATCCCCTTGCCCAGCCCGCTCATGACCGTGCCCATGACGAACACGTAGCGGGTCTTGCCCTTCTTGTAGTTCGCCGGCAGGGGCGAGAAAAACTCGCTCTCCGTCGAGACATCACTCAACGAAGCCAACAGATTCTCATCTCTTTTCATAGTGATCCGCGATTCCAAAGTGGTACCAACTCCAACTTCAACAATTACTGCGGTTGCGAGAACTCGGCAACGCAGGTTCAAAGAGATCCAGCGCCCTGATTGCCCTTCGCAGACTCGGTGAGCGCCTTTTCGCCACGGCAGGATCCCAAGACATCTCCATAAAAAGCCTCAGTCTCTCATTGTACGCTGGACCTACCTGGGCCATGCTACCCTCTTCGGGTACGATGTCCACTCGTACGTCTCTCTTTCGCGAACGCCGAGCCAGATCCACCACGAATGCCTTGGGGTCCGCTATTCCGTCCACGTTGGTAGGTATCCGGCTCTCTGAAATGCCCAGAAACGCCGCAAATGCCTCCCGGCATCCCAACAACCATGCCTCGACTTCTCTCACTGCCACCCGGAACAACAAGTTCGGGTGTTTCGGTGTGTCAAGCCATTGTCGGATCAGAACTGGCGCACACTCGCATGTATCCAGGTCCGTCAGCACCAGATACGGCATGCCCTGGGCGGCCCTGTTGAAGTCGTTGATTCTCTTCTTGATCCAGCCGGACCCGCCGGCGTTGTGGGCGAAACCGACACCGTAGGTCACCCGCGAGCAACGAAGCAGCCTTCTCAAGACAGTCTCGCTCAACATGTCTTCGAATACGAGATTGATGTACGTCTCAGGCATCGAACAACCACCGTTGCGCACCGAGCTGCGGCGTGGTTCGTGGAATCACCGCCTCCGCCGGTGTGAAACCGATCTCCAGAAGATCTCTGACTTCCTGTATGGTGGAAGCAACCTCCACCTTCGTGCCCTCCTCGGTTGGAGTCAGGATGAATATTTCTTCTCCACCAATCCCCTGGTCCGACAAGAGCTCGGCACTGTGCGTGCTGATCAGAACCTGCCGTTTGTGCTTGCCTTGCAGACGATGGATGATTGCCGGCAAGATTCTGATGATCGCCGCATTCAGAGAGAGCTCCGGCTCTTCCAACAGCAACAGAGACTGGCTTTCGAGCAGCGACCACAGCAGGGCGATCAGTCTGAGGGTTCCGTCCGAAAACTGGTCCTCGCGTTGTTTGGCTCCTCTCGGCCGCCAGTGCTCATAGATGGCTTCCAGGTGAGGTGCACCTGCCTCATCTTTGGTGTCCGTAAGCTCCTTCAACTGCGGCACGGCGCTCACCAAGGCCTTCTCGATCTTGCTCAAACGCGACCGTCGGGTCTTGGGCGGCGTGCTCGCGACCCGTTCCAGAAAGCTCTGCCCAAAGGGGTCGCCGGGAATCCCGGGGCCGGCGAATGCGCGTGGATTACGTACCAACTGAGGCACCAGGTGGAGGTAGGACACCGAGTCAAAGAACCGTGCCAACTCCCGAAACGTCTCATTGGCGCTGATTTGTTCCAGATGAGTCTGGGTCAGGCGCATGGGATCTTTGGCGTCCGAATCATCGGGCCGGTCGAGGATCTGACCGTCGTGATTCCATATCCGCTCGTACACCAGCCGTGACGAAGCCTCGCCCCGGGATTGCTGGATGCCAACGGCGTATCGCCACAGAGGAGGCTGTCCGCTGGCCTCAGCCAAACCCGCCTCGATTTCGACCGCCGGTTCGTTTCTCGCCGCCAGACAGCGTATCTGGGAGAGCCCCCCTCTTTCCGCAACGGCCTGTTGCAGACCTCCACCGCGCTTGACGATGTCTCGTAGGAACCTGAAGACATCCAGGAAGTTGGACTTCCCGGAGGCGTTGGGCCCGGCGAGAAAGACCCTGCTTCTCAGTGGGACGTCCACCGTCCGAAAGTTCTTCCAATTCTTCAGGCTAAGATGGGAAACAATCATGATTGTCCCTCTCGTTCCTTTCTTGCCTGTCGCTTCACAAACGCCGCATATTGCTCGGGGGTATCGATGCCTTCGCAGGTGTGCTCGACCTTGCCGACGAGAATCGCGAAGCCGTTCTCGAGCGCCCGGAGCTGTTCGAGCTTTTCGAGCTTCTCCAGGGGTGTCTGCAGCAACGCGGTGATCCGCAGCAGGAACTCCCGGCGATAGGCGTAAATCCCGATATGGCGCAGATAGCGGCCCACCTCCCCCACGCCCGCCCGGTCCCGGTCATAGGGAATCACCGAGCGGGAGAAGTAGAGGGCCCGTGCCGGCGCATCGTGCGTCGTGCGTTGTGCCTCGGACGCAGTGGCGGACCTTTGTGCCGGCCCGGCGTCGAGCGACGAGCGACCAGCGACGGGCGACGAAACCACCACTTTAACCACGTTCGGGTCGGCGATTTGTTCGCGGGTCGCGAAGCCGGTCGCCAGGGTGGCCATCGGGGCCTCGGGATGGTCGAGCAGCAGGCGGGCCAGGTAGTCGATGTGGTCCGGGTCGATCTGGGGCTCATCGCCCTGGACGTTGATCACAATTTCTGCGTCGGTCTGCCCGACCGCCTCGGCGATTCTATCCGTTCCGCTGTTATGTTCGGTCGAGGTCAGCACGCACTCGGCCCCGAAGGTGAGGGCGGCTTCGACGATTTTGGGGTCGTCGGCGGCAATGACCACCCGCTGGGGCAGCCTGGCCCGGCGGGCTTGTTCCCACGTGTGCTGGATGAGGTACTTGCCCGTATCGCGCGCGAGAACTTTCCCGGGGAAGCGTGTAGACGCATAGCGAGCAGGAATACAAACGACTATTCTCACAGCGATCCAGCCCCGAACGGCGATCCCGTCTGATATATGGCACCACCCTCTCGGCGGTGTGGAACCCCAAAGGCGACGCGGTGCTTTGGAGTCTTGGCCCGATCCCCAACCGCTCGGCGGCGGGGCTACCAGGAACCCGAACGCCGGCCAAC
>VGYL01000507.1 GCA_016872975.1 Planctomycetota bacterium | reverse complement strand
CGACGACCGAAGGACCGCCGGACGATCTGCCGACGGCAGGATGCGTCGGATGCAAGATGGGAAACGGGTAGGTGTGGCGCCCCGATTTTGCGGGAGCACGGCCGGGACTGGTTGCCGGTACGCGCGGGGCACAGATGGCGTGCCGAAAAAGGGGGCGCGCGGAAATATTCCGGAATACGACACGACGTATCTGGTAGAGTCACTGCCAGATCGTCATGGAACTCCGTGTTTTGTGGCGGGCCACTACGACATCTCCCCGTGCAGGGGACGAGAATTTGGGAGAAAGGAGCAGCGAAATGGGTACCACAACCGCTCGTGCGCGGGCTCTGCCGCTTTCGGTTCTGGGGGTCGTCGTTCTGGGGGCATGGGCCGCCGGGGCACAGGCCGCCGCGACCGAGGAACAGATGGACCGTCTGGTGGCGCAGACGGTCAAGCCCGACGGGCCCGGCTGCGCCGTCCTGGTGATCGACGATGGCCGCATCGTATTCGAACGCGCGTACGGGATGGCCGACGTGGATACCGGCCGTCCTATCACCACCGCCACGGCCTTCAACATCGAGTCCGTCACCAAGCAATTCACGGCGTGCTGCATCGCCCGGCTCGTGCAAAAAGGGCAACTCGGGCTGGAGGACGATATCCGGAAGTACGTGCCGGAAATGCCGCCGTATGAATGGCCGATCACGATACGACACCTGATTCATCACACCAGCGGCATACGCGATTTCACACGTCTGACCGTCCTGAAAGGGATCCACCTGGAGGCAGACTGCTCGGAACGGGAGCTTCTGCAACTGATTGCGCGGCAGAAGCAACTGACCTTCCGTCCGGGAGAGACGATCCGATACTGCAATTCCGGGTACTTCCTGCTGGGCCTCATCGTCAGGCGGGTGACGGGCCTGTCCGTCGGCGCGTATGCCGAGCGCGAGATCTTCGGCCCGCTGGGCATGACCCGTACCGCGTACCGCTACGATCCCATTCGCACCGGCGGGAATCTGGCAGCTCCCCATGTCCCCGACGGCACGGGGAAGTACCGCCGCCGGGCGCTGGCGCAGGACACCGACGATTTCGGCTATGGAGGCATCTACACGACCGTCGAGGATCTGTATCGGTGGGACCAGAACTTCTTCACGAACCGGATCGGCGGCGAAGAACTCAATACCCTCATGCTGACCCGCGGCACGACCAACAACGGCGCTACGCTCAACTACGCCTTCGGCTTGGACGTCCGCGCCCACAAGGGGTTGACGACGGTGAGCCACGGGGGCGGGTCGCTGGGCTATAACGCGTTCCTCCTGCGTTTCCCGGAGCGCAAGTTCAGCGTGATCTGCCTGGCGAACTATCCGACGAACACGGGCTGGCTCTGCTACCGGATCGCGGACCTGTACCTGGATCTGCCGCAGGAAAAGACCTCACCGGTGCGGGAGACCCCCCGGGTGGCGAGCGTTGACCCCGCCGTCTATGCCCGCTATGAAGGGGTCTACCGGATGGCCAACGGGATCACCTTCCTCATTTCCACCAGTGACAATCGATTGTTTCTCCAGCAGGTGGGTGCCGGTCCCCTCGAACTGCATCCGAAATCCACGACCGAGTATTTTCTCAAAGAGGTCCCCCTGGAGTTCTCCTTCCCTGCGGATGAAAGCGGCACAGTCTCGGAACTCGCGTTCGATCAGAACGGTCGTCACTACTCGGCGCGGCGATTGGACCGGAAGCCGCTGCCGGGCGATCAGCTTTCGGGATACGAAGGCCAATACTACAGCGAGGAGCTGGACGTAACCTTCGGCGTACACGTGAAAGGCGACCGGTTGTGCCTCCAGGCGCCGCGCCTGCCCGATATCTACCAAGTCAATTTCCGCGATCCGCAAGGGGAGAATGGCTTGAAACACATCGTGGGCGACGAGTTCATGAGGTCCTACGGCACGATTGCGTTCGCTCGGGACGACGGCGGCACGATCACAGGATTCAGCGTGAATGTGGGTGACGATCTGAGAGATCTGCAATTCCGCAGGCGATAGCGTCACCGTTCGCCGGGGTCAGCCGAATCGGAGCTTTTCACGGTCATCCCTTGAATTACGCTTCAGCAATGCAAAGAGGGTACGGAGGGCCCTTGCCAAGGCCAAGGGGATCGGCTACAGTGTGTCGCATGGCACGAGCACAGCGAATCGAATACGAAGGGGCCCTCTATCACGTGACGGCCCGGGGCAACGAGCGGCGGGCGATTTTTCTGGACGACGCCGACCGGGAGGAGTTCCTCCGGCGGCTGGCGGAGAGCCTCGAACGCTTCGAGGTGCAGTTGTACCTGTTCTGCCTGATGCCCAATCACGTCCATCTGGTGGTCGAGACGCCGCGGGCCAATCTGGGCCGTTTCATGCACCGGCTGCAGACCGCGTATACGATGTACTTCAATCGCCGCCACCGCCGGCACGGCCATCTGCTGCAGGGCCGCTACGGGGCCCGGCTGGTGGAGCGGGGCCCGTACCTGCTGCGTCTGAGCCGCTATGTCCATTTGAACCCGGTGTTCACCGCGGCCGCACGGCGGCGCCCCCTGCGCGAGCGGATCGCGCTGCTGCACCGGTACCCCTGGAGCAGCTACCGGCAGTACCTCGGCCAGGACCAGCGCTTCGCCTTCGTGGACCGCGGGCCGATCCTGGCCCTGGTCGGCCCGGGCACGCGTCGCCCGGCCCAGGCCTATCGCGGCTTCGTCGAGGCCGCCGTTGAGGACATCGACGCCGACTTCATCGAAGCCAAGCGAGCGTCGTCCCTGAGCATCGGGTCGGAGAAGTTCCGCGACAAGATCCGCCGGCTGCACGAGAAGCGGTTGGGTGGCAAGCCCTGGGGGGAGGGGGCCGCGTTCCGCCGGCGGGGCACGGTGCGCCGGGTCGAGGCGATCCTGGCGACGGTGTGCGGAGCGCTGGCGATCGATCGGGCGTCCTTGCGGCGGCGCCGGCGGGATTCGTGGGACCGCGCCATTGCGTCGCGGATGCTCTGCCAATACGGCGGACTGACCCAGCAGCAGGTGGCCGACGTGCTGGGCATCGCCAGCGGCGCGGCGGTCAGCCAGCAACTGCGCAAGCTGGCCGAGGCGATGGCCGCCGACCGGCGCCTGCGCGGGCAGGTCCTCAAAATCGCCGCCCAGCTCCAAAGCGACCCACCGGACCGCAAGAGTGTAATTTGAGAGCCGGCCCCGAATGCCCGGCCTCAGAAGTCCGGGTAGTGGTTCACTTTCGTTCGGGCATCTTCAGTATACCACCGAATCGAGGGGGGATACCTACCCCATACACCACTCTTGCCTTGTGAACAGTAGGTACTCCTATATACGTATAGTTACGGCTGAACAGACGCATCCACTTAGCATCGGACCGCCAAGACTCATGCTGTGAGTCCCAAGCGCCGATAATGAGCAAAATGCTCATGCCGACTTACGCAAAATGCCTATAGCCGGAAATTATTGTCTTTCGTAAGGTGTTGTGGAAACGTAGTTTATGCGTTTCCTGCATCCATTTCTGTTGACAAAGTGACCGCTCCACACCACAATTTATTCGGAGGCAATTGGTTGGAGCCGTAAGGGATAGTATGGGAACTGACTTTTTGTACGCAAGGCCACGTTTCTTTAGCGGAATGGGCATGGTCATGGATATAGCCGGGGTAATGGTACGGCGGTACAACTGTTCGCCCACTCCCGACGCTGCCGACTCCTCTGCTTTGCGCTCTGATTGGGCCACCACGGGTGCTGACATAACGACCGCCGTAGGCCGTATTGGTCGGGAGATCGATGGCAAAGGGAGCCAAGGAAAAGCCCGATAGTCCGCAACCGGCGAAGTCTTCGTGCGTTCCCGAGCAACTGAAGGAAGAGGTTGCCCAGGAGGTTATAGCGGTAATTCGCCAAGAGTTTCTGTTTTCTGGCCCACTTCCTCCTCCCCAAATCTTGGCTCAGTATGATGCGACAGTCCCAAACGGGGCTGAGCGTATCATGGCGATGGCGGAGAAACAAAGCGAACACCGGAGGCGGCTGGAAGCGAAGGTCATCGATACCGATGCGCGCAACAGTCTATTGGGTGTAATCTTTGCCTTTGTGCTTGGGCTCGCAACTGTGGTTTCTGGTGCCTTCGTTGCTGTTAAAGGGTATCAGTGGCCCGGGGCGATACTCGGTTCTGCCGGTTTGGTTGGACTCGTTTCGGCCTTCATCTAGGGAACAAGAGAAAGACGAAAAGAGAGGGAGGCCAAGGCCAAAGAGATGTAGCTGGGATGTTGCCTCATGGCCGACAAGAAGAAACGCGGGGGGCTGTGCCCATCATATCACGCAGCGCGGGAACAATCGCCAGGACGGGGGACGACGGGGCCGGCCCTTATTTTACGCTTTAACGGATCTTCCGCATGGGAAATACGAGGGACGAGGCACGCACCCCGATTTTGGCGGACTGAATTTTTCGCGTAAAAACGCGGTCTTGGAATTACAGGGTTTGCGGGTATTATGGCGGCCTGCTAGAGAAGGTCGCGGGCCGGTTGTGGGCGGGGATTCCGTCGCAGGCCGGACCGGGATGGATGGCTGGTCCTGGAATCGAAAGGGAATGTGCCATGAAGACAAGGTCGCTGGTGTTGTGGGCGGCGGTGGGGGTGGTGCTGGGGAGTTCGAGCGCGCAGGGGAGCCGGGAGGACAAGGCGAAGCAGGCACGGCTCGACAACGAGGTCCGGCGGCTCGTCGCCAAGATGACGCTGGAAGAAAAAGTCGGCCAGATGACGCAGATCACGCTGGAGCAGTTCGGCAAGAGCGGGCCGGATGGGCGATTCATCCTCGACGACGAGAAGCTCCGCGAGGGCATCGTCAAGCACCATCTCGGCTCGATCCTCAACTGCGGCGGGCAGGCCCGCACCGTGCGGAACTGGCAGGAAATGATCGCCCGGATGCAGGATTTGGCGACGAAAGAGACCCGGCTCGGCATCCCGATCATCTACGGCATCGACACGATCCACGGGGCCAACTACGTTCTCGGCGCGACGCTGTTCCCGCACAACATCGCCCTGGCCGCGGCGGGCGACGTGGCCCTGATGGAGAAGGTCGGCGAGATCTCCGCCTTCGAGACGCGGGCGGCGGGCATCCCGTGGAACTTCGCGCCGGTCCTCGACGTGGCCCGCCACCCGATGTGGCCGCGCGTGTTCGAGAGCTTCGGCGAGGACCCGTACCTGGCCTCGGTGCTGGGGGCGGCCTACATCCGCGGCCAGCAGGGCAAGGACATGTCCAGCCCGGTCAAGGTCGCCACGTGCATGAAACACTATCTCGGCTACAGCCTGCCCTGGTCGGGCCAGGACCGCACGCCGGCCTATATTCCCGAGCGGCAGTTGCGCGAGTGGTTCGTCAAGCCCTTCGCGGCGGCGGTCCGGGCGGGCGCCATGACCTGCATGGCCAATTCCTCCGAGATCAACGGCGTGC
>VGYL01000506.1 GCA_016872975.1 Planctomycetota bacterium | reverse complement strand
TGGAATCCCGCGAGAGGCTGGCCTATCTGGAGGCGCTGGTGGCCCGAGCGGAAAGCAACTGGTACGCGGTGATCGATGTCCTGCAGCCGGTTGTCGCGGGCCGTGTATCCAATCCTGAACTGGGAAAAGGACTATGGCGACTGCTGGCGGAGGCCTTCAGCCGGACGGACCAGAGCCGACGTGCTGTGCATGCTCTGACCACGTACCTGCGGAACGATCCGGGCAATCCGGAAATGACGCTGCAACTGGCCAAGGAGTATCTCCGGCTGCGCGACTGGAACCGGGCGGTGGAGACCGCGCGGCTGGCGGAACCGCTGAATCCGGCGGACTTCATGATCCGGCTGTTGCGTATTGAAGCCAGCGTATACGCGGCGGTCGATCAGCAACAAGAGCCGACGGAAGCGACTTTCAGCAAGCTCTTGGAAGAATTGGCGCAGTTGCGTGCCGATCATCCGGACCAGGTGGACATCCGCATCGTGCAGGCATTGGTCGCCGATCACTTGAAACAGCCTGACAAGGCGGAAGCGGAATTGAAGCTGGCGATCGAAGAATGCAAAGAGCCTTTGCGGGCGGAGATGCAGTTGGCGGCGCATTACTACCGGGAGAAGGACATCGACAAGGCCATCGGCGTGTGCGAGACTGCCTGCGAGCGCCACTCCGCGGTAGCCGAACCCTGGCTCTCTCTGGCGAGCCTTCACACCGCGAAAGAGGATGACAGGGCCGCACGCAGTTGTCTGAAACAAGGTCTGCAAGCCGCCGCCGGCAAATGGGAGAGACGATCTTTGTCGATCCAGCTTGCCCTGTTGGAATTCACGCAGGGCGACCCGAATGCCGGAATCGAGCGTCTCAGCGATCTGGCGGAGCAGGATCCACAGGAAATCCGTGCCCGCTCATTGCTTTTGACGATTCTGCACGCCCAGACAGACCAGGCGAAAGCCCAGAAGTTGATCGAGGAGTTGCGCAAGGCCGAGGGGCAAAGCGGGCTCCAGTGGCGTATGCATCAGGCGAGGCTGTGGCTGGGGTCGGAAGAGTGGCGTTCCAAGCAGCAGGACATTGTCAACTTGCTTCGCGCGTGTATCGATTCGGACCCCCAGTGGTCGACCCCGCCGCTGCTGTTGGCGGATATGTACGAGAAGTTGAACGACCTCCAGCAAGTCGAGACCGTGTACCGGCAGGCGCTGGCCCGGAATCCTTCGGCCACGGATATCACGGACCGGCTGGTGACCCTTTTGGAGCGGCAGAGGCGATTCTCGGATGCCGAGGAGGTTCTGCAGCAGGGGGAGGCCGACCCGCGGGTAACCAGTGCGTACCGGGTGCGCAGAGACCTCCGCGAGGGGGAGTTCGCCCGAGCCACCGAGGAGTTGAAGCTCCGAGCGGCCAACAACGACCGGGACGCGGACTCCCGGATTCTCCTGGCACGGCTAGTCTATTGGCAGACGAGAGACGCTGCCCAATCGCTGAAGTACGTTGCGGAGGCCGAGGCCATCGCGCCGTACTCCCTGGCACTGACAGGCGTGAAAGCGGCAATCCTGAGAGCGGACGATCGAGCCGACGAGGCGCAGAAGGTCCTGGATGACTACGTACAGCAGCGGAAAGACTTCGACGCCTATCAATTGCGGGCGGCCTACCTGGCGCGGGAAGGTGAATCAGAGAAGGCGGAAAGAGATTATAAGAAATTGACGACCGTTGGGGACGCAAGGAATCGCGTGCTCGGTTATCTGTTGCTGAGCAATTTCTATGCCGAGCGGAACGATCCTAACCAAGCCGTGGCTACGCTGAAAGAGAGTTTGGACGCGTATCCGGAAGACTTGAATCTGAAACGCGGGCTGATGAGGCTGTTGTTCCGGCGGGCTCGGGGAGAGGATCGGAACAAAGCGGTGGAGATCCTCACGGCCCTGGAAACGCGGCTGCCCCAGGATCCCGAGCTGATGCGATTGCGCGCCGTGCTTCTGTTGGAGGAGCCGACGATCGAATCCGTGGGAAAGGCCCGAGCCATCCTGGAGACTGTCGTCAAGCTGGAACCGACGGCGGTAGACGCGCACCTGCTCCTGATCGGTCTGGCCATGCAGGCGAGCGAACACCAGGCGGCGCGGGACTATGCGATTCGAGCTCTGGGCTCCAATCTGAACAACCGGGACCTGCTGGCGGCCCGAGCCCGAGCGGAACTCGCCCTCGAGAATGCCCCGCTGGCGGGCCAGTTGGCCCGTCTGATCCTGCAGGAAGATCCGAACCATACCGAAGCCATTTCTATGCTCCTGGACGCCGGACAGAGGAGCAGCAACAGCAGCCTCCTGGAGGAGGCCCGCACGCGAATCGAGGCGGCGGTTCGTCGCGCCCCGACGAATGAGAAGCTGCTGCTTTCGCGCGCCCGCATCCTGACCGCGCTCAATCAGCCCAAGGCCGCCATTCCTGAGTTGGAGACCTATTCCCAGACCGCGCAAGGAAATGGCAATATCGCTGTGCTCGTGACGCTCGCGGATCTGCACCGTCTGACCGGCGACGTGGATCGGTCCAAACAGTGGATCGAGCAAGCCCAGCGGCTGGACCCTAGTAACCAGACGGTTACCCACGCCCGCCTGCTGTGGCTGGTGTCGCAGAACCGCTGGGCGGAACTCAAGGGAATCGGTTCCGCCTATCTCTCCGCCCCAGCACAAGACCCGGCCCTGCTGGTGCGGGCCGGATCGATCTTGGCCGTCGCGAGCGAGATGGAACTCAAGAAGGAAGGACTCCAGCTCTTTGAGCGTGCGGCCGTCCTGTCGCCCACCTCGGTCGATGCGCGACTCGGCCTGGCCTCCACGCTCTACCAGACGGGTGATGCCGAGCGTGCCGAGAAGATCTACAAGGACGTGCTCGGGCAGCACCCCACCAACGTGCGAGCCCTCAACGATCTGGCCTGGATTCTGCAGGAGCACTACAAACGTTACGAGGACGCTCTGAAACTGGCGGACAAGGGCTTGAAGCTGGCCCCTAAGGATCGGAATCTCCTGGACACAAGGGGTACGATCCTGATGAACCTGCCGGACCGCCTCGCCGATGCGAAGAACGACTTCCAGGAGCTTGCGGGTTTGTGGCCCGATGATACCCGAGGAAAGGGCAGAGCTCTCTTTCAATTGGGTTGCGTCTGTGCAAAAATGAACGACCTTGCTCAGGCAAAGGAGCACCTGCAGAAGGCGTTGGAGATTGCCCGGAAGATCATGGAAACCGATCCGAAGGCGGATATCTTCACCGCGGACGAACGCGCGGAGATCGCGAAGATTATTCAGGAGGCCGAGAAGTAGGCGGATGACGGAAGGTGCCCCATATCAACGGGGCTGGCGGTCCTTTGTGATCGTAACTGGGCTCAGAAGATGAAGTCGCTTGACTTGAGTTTCTTGAGAGGGAAGCCGACGAGGCGGATGGTCACTGCATCGTTGGCTTGAATCGTCGTGTCGCCGCTGGGCTCTTGCTGCCACTTCAGCAGGATTTTGAAGCTTGTGGAGAGACTGTGCAGATCGACGAGGTCCTTTTCGCTCTGACTGAAATCGAGAATGCTGACACCCAGGGTGGGGGTAGGTGTGTCGTTCACGACGCAGGTATCCTTCCCCGTCCCGCCTCTGTAGCACCCATCACTCTGCATTGACGCCCAAATGGTGTCATTGCCTCCGCCCGCATCGACCTTCGCAATGCCGCTGAGGGTCGTCCAGCGGAAGTCGAGTACCTGGCCGGTAATCCCATCGCGGATGATCGTGTCCCCGCGCCCCTCGAACCCATCCACGCCGTTGCTGTATCGCTTGATACTGATGACGGCGCCCGCCGACTCCGCCCGCGCCACTGAGTGGCCCGCCCCGTTGATCCACGTGTCGATACCATCGGCCGTGCCCCCGTACAGCCACACGACATCGGCGTTCTGCGCCCGGAGCGTGTCGTTGCCCGCCCCTCCCCGATAGACCGCCGCACTCATGTTCGAGGCAATGATGGTACTATCGCCTCCACTCGCGTCCACCTCCGCAATATCGCGCAAGATCGTCTGGCTGAAATCCAGAGTGTTGCTGGACTCCGCACACGGACGTTGTAGCTATTCTGTGCCTCGTAATCGAAGGATGCCGCCGTCTGGAGGGTGTTGCCGCTGGTGCCTTTTCGCCCACCTGTGCGGCCTCGACCTTAAGACCGGCGGCAATCTCGCCGTGCTCGGCCACCCCGAGTTGGAGGAGGTCTTGGACCAGCTCCAGGAGTTGGAAGAGATCCGTCAGAAGATCGGGGCTCTGGAGCGAAAAGGGACAAGATCCTGGAGGACTGCAAGGGCCAGAACTTCGTCAGCGGCCGCCGGATGATCACGTGGACCAAGAACGAAGGCGTGACGCCGGCCAAGCCCGCCGCCCGGTGGGGGCGGTGGTACAAGGAGATTCAGCCAATTGGATGACGACGCCCCGTACCGCAACCGTTCACGTGAGCATGAGTGGTTTGGGACGAACCATCTGTTAAATGCCGCTTTGTATGGGTACCAGGTGCGCGACTGGATCGACGGTGCGAGCCGTTTCCCGGGCAAGAGCTTGGTCCCGGACTTCCTGCTTGATCCGCTGGATGTGGCCGCGGCCGAGGGCTTTGACCTCGCAGCCCAGCTCGAAATAGCGGCGGATCTTGTCGTCGGGCAGGATGCCGAAGCAGTCGATCACCGCCAAGGGAGCGCCGGCCCACTGGACGATCTGGTCGGGATCGAGCTTCAGGTATGGCTCGTGCGGCACGGCCAGAATGACCGCTTCGGCCCCCTGGATCGCTTGGGGCAGGTCCTTCTCCACGGCGGAATGAACCAGGCCGTCCTGGTTACGGAAGAAACGCGACCAGGAATGGCCGGGGGCCGGATAGGTGTCCTGCTGCTCCAATTCGTACCAGTGGTCCACGTAGGGGTCGTGGATGCGCATCTCGGCGCCCATTTCCGTCAGCTTGCGGACGACCATTTCGCTGCCGCTGTAGCGGGTGTCGCCGACATCCTGGCGGTAACTGGCGCCGCAGATGAGGACCTGGGCGCCGGCGATATAGCGGCCCATGTTCCGCAGGGCGTCGCGGGTCAGCTCCGCAACGTGCAGGCCACGGGTATCGTTGATGTTGATGGCGGTCGGGGTGAGCTGGAAGACCTCGTCGCCATCCTCGAAGCCCAGGATGTGCTTGTAGGCCCAGTAGCCCAGGCCGCCGTCTTTGGGCAGGCAGTAGCCGCCGATGCCGGGACCCGGGAAGATCATATTGCTGTGCGTGGGCCGCATCCGGATGGCGTTGATGACCTTGATCAGGTCGACGCCGTTGCGCTCCGCGAAGATACTCCACTCGTTCAGGAACGCCAGGGTGGTCGCCCGGTAGGAGTTCTCGACGATCTTGGTGGTCTCCGATTCGATGGGCCGGTCCATGACCGTCAGGGGGAACTTCTCGGTATTGAGTACCTCCGTGAGGAATTT
>VGYL01000505.1 GCA_016872975.1 Planctomycetota bacterium | reverse complement strand
ATAAGTTCATCGTATAGGAATTTGTTTTTGTGGATAACTCCTGGGGCTCTGGGGACCTTGGGGATAATGGGCAAGTGTGTTGCTTGTGGAAAACCCAAAAAGTCCCCGGCGCAGCCGGGATAAGTTCATGATCCAGGACTGGGGCCCGTGCACGTCGGTCAGGCTGCACATCAGCGTGACACGATCCCGCCCCGTGGCCGGGTCCTTGCCGTGGATGACTTTCGCGGTGTCGGCCGTGCCGAGCATCTCCAGCAATTCCCGTCCGAGCCACGGCGTCATGCCGACGGTCAGGGCATCCTCGAAGTACACCGTGTTCTGGCCGGGCTCGTAATGATAGGTCGAGCCTTCCTTCGTCCACGTGATGGCTCCATGGCTGCCTCGAACCACCACATCGGTCGATCGCGTCCCGGCGTCATTGCCTCGTATCCAGGCCTCGGCCGTGCCGCCGGGAAAGGCTCCGACGATGTGAACGGCTCGGTAGTCTTTGAGGGCTTCGAGCGCGTCCGCCAGGGCCCAGGCCGGCTGGGTGAAGCTATCCAAGACTGCAAACGACACCACGGCGACGACCAGGGCCGCGGCGATCAATCCGCCAGTTCTGCTTGTCATGACCATTCTCCATGTGAAACGGCTGCACGGAGCCGTCTGTAGTTTGGCTTTGTGCATGGCCGCCAGGGCATCCGGCAGGACCTTCGCATCCACCCGGTCTGCACCAGGTGTCCGAAGGCCCTCCAGATAGCGCTCGACCACGCGTTTCGTGTCTCTGCTGTCGGTCATAATTCCAACTCCCCATTCAAGATCGAACGGAGCTTGTCCAGGTCGTAGCGGTACCGGCTCATCGCGGTGTTGATGGAGATCTCCCGAAGCCTGGCGATTTCGCGAAACGGCAATTTGCTCTGCACGTGCAGGACGATGACCTCACGCTGCTCGTCCGGCAGTTCCGCCATTGCGCCGTCGAGCTTTGCCGCAAGCTCATGGCTCAGCGCTGCCTGCTCCGGCCCCGCCACATCGGCCGACGGTGCCGGGATCTCATTCAGACCCACCGATTCTCGCCGCCGCGTCGTGCGGTTGCGGTCGCGGGCCCGATTGGCGACGCAGATCGACAGATACCCTTTGAGGCTGCCCTGGAGGCGAAAACGCCCCGTTGTCTGCGCGAAATCCACGAAGACATCGTGCAGAACGTCCTCGACGCCGCTCCTGTCATTGAGCAGGGCCGCGGCCACCTTGAGCAGCCCCTCGCGGTACTTCTCATGAATCCGGCACAGCGCCGCCGGCTCCCCGCGATTGAACCGCCACACGAGTATGCGATCCTCGATCATCAGCAAAACCACCAGACTCCGACAACCGCCTGTCATTATAGAAACGCTCCGGTCCTTCATCTTAGTCTATTATTTCTGCTTCGCCACAGAGGCCATGAACACCTCGAGGGTGCACAGCGATTGACAGGCGGGTTGCCCGGGGAGCTCCGTGTTCTCAGAGACTCGTCTTTCGTGTTCCCTTGACCCGATCAGCGTGATGTCCTATGATGGGTGCGGCAGGGAACGAGACTCTCGATGTCGGGTCGCCATGGATAGAATGAAGAACCGCAGACGGGCAGAAGCGTCCCGGTAGGCTCTCGCAGAGCGACAGGAGTATCGGTATGAAGAAGATCGTCTGGCTCTCGTGCGACCTCGGGGTGAAGGGGGATTATGAAAGCCTCTATTCCTGGCTCGACAATCATGGGGCCAGGGAGTGCGGAGACAGTGTCGCCGTACTCAACTACGAATTCCAGGAGGATCTCATAGAGGAGTTGAAGGACGATCTTGGCAGAAATGTCGGTCTGGCCAAGCGCGATCGAATCTATGTGATCTGGCAGGAAGACCGAAAACCGAAAGGGCGTTTCCTGTTCGGCTTTCGAAAAGCCGCCCCTTGGGCCGGTTACGGATCCCATGAGCCGGTGGTGGACGAGGAAACGTAGCATGGCCAAGCGAATCCTATTGGACACGGGCTTCTGGTTCGCGCTCTACGATTCGCGGGACGCCCATCATGAAGAGGCACTGACTCTCGCGGACGACCTTGCTTTCGATCAGTTGGTACTTCCGTGGCCTTGCCTGTACGAAACGCTCAATACGAGATTTGTCCGGCGGTCGGGATGGTTGGCGTCCTTTCGGGGACTCCTCCGCCGACGGAACGTGAAAATGCTTGAGGATGGGCCGTATCGAGAGCGCGCCCTGGCGTTTGTGCTCGAATCCGGCGGAACGGCAATGCGTCTGAGTCTGGTTGACGCGGTCATGAGGGAAATGCTGCGCGATCTATCCGTTCGTCTCGATGCCATGGTGACATTCAATGAGCTTGATTTCGCCGATCTTTGCCTGAGAAGGAATATCGAGATGCTCAGCGCCTGACCGAGGATCAATGCAAAGGCTGCACCCCGATCGGCCCTCCTGTTGCGGCGACCGGTGTCGCACGCAGAAAGGTGGTATCGACATGGCAGAGAGAAGACGCATATCGAGACGACAGACTCTTCAAGGCGCGAGTGCCGCGGGGGCGGCAGCGTTTCTCGGAACGGTTGGTGGGGTGCCCGTGGGGGCCTCGGAAAGATCGAATGCTGCCGCGGGCGGGGGTGCCATACATCAGGTCGCTGCCAACGCGCGGGCGCATCCGGCGATCGTCAAGAAGGTGTTCGAGACGCCGCTCATCGATACGCATGAGCACCTGATCGAGGAACGGGAGCGGCTTTCCGGGACCGCGCACCCGCGCGTCCAGGCGGACGACTGGAGCCTGCTGCTGAGTCACTACCTCAATTCCGATCTGGTCGTGGCGGGCATGCCCAAGGAGGCCTATGACAAGTTCTTCTCCAAGGGCACCGACCCGGCGGACAAATGGCGGCTCCTGGAGCCATACTGGCCGGCCGTCAAGAACACCGGCTACGGCCAGGCGGTGCGGACCGCAATGCAGCAGCTCTACGGCGTGGACGAGCTCTCCGCGGCGACGGTGAAGAAGGTGCAGGCCGAGTATGAGAAGACGCGACAGCCGGGGTTCTATCGGCGCATCCTGTGCGATCTGGCGAAGATCGAGTCGTGCCAGGTGAACTACCTGGGTCGGCCCTTCGGCGAGTCGGACATGCCGACCCTGCTGATGCAGGACCTCAGCATCGTGGGCATGTTCGCCGGTCCGGATTTCAAAGGCTTCGGCAAGCCGACCGGCATCGAGGTCCGCACGCTGGCCGACTGGCACCGGGTCATCGACTGGTGGTTCGAGAAATACGGCAAGTACGCCGTCGCGGTGAAATCGCAGAACGCCTACAGCCGGGACATCGACTACGAGCAGGTCCCCGCCGAGAAGGTCGAAGCCATCTTCAAGAAGCGAGTCGCGAACGAACCGCTGACGGCCCAGGAGCGAAAGGCCCTGGAGGACCACCTGTTCTGGTACGCCGTTCAGAAGGCCACCGACCACAAGCTGCCGGTCAAGCTGCACACCGGCTACTATGCCGGTCAGAACGGCATGCCCCTCGGCCGGCTCCTCTACAACGCCGGCTCGGCGACCGACCTGTGCCGCAAGGCCCCGCAGACCCGCTTCGTCTTCATGCACATCTGCTACCCGTACTACGAGGAATTGCTCGCCGTGGCCAAGCACTACGCGAACGCCTGCGTCGATATGTGCTGGTCCTGGATCATCAACCCGATTGCCGCCAAGGACTTCCTCAAAAAGTATCTCGTCACCGCCCCCGCGAACAAGCTCCTGACCTTCGGCGGCGACTATATCCCGGTGGAACCGGTCCTCGGCCACGCGGCGATCGCCCGCCGCGGCATCGCCCTGGCCCTGAGCGAGCTGGTCGAAGAAGGCTGGCTGACCCTGGCGGACGTCATGGACCTGATCGACCCCATCATGCACGTCAACGCCCGTCAGATCTTCGGCCTCGCCGAGAAGATTCGTATCTTGGAGAACGTGAAGTGGGTCTGATCGTCCACCCTCCATCAGATGGACGTGCGAGCGAGCTCGAAACCTGATGTATGTAAGATTCGTCATACGCAAGAGAGATGAAGATTCCGGATCGCGTCAAGGGATATTTCAGGCCGTGGGGGACCTTGACGGCGGAGGATTGTTGTTGCCGCACGAGCAGGCCGCGTATCGTGAGGCCCTTCACTGGTTCGACGAGAATTTGACGACACCGCGCAAGTTTGCCGCATCGTCCCGGCCTCACGCCAAGAAAGTGGCGATAAGCTGGTTCAAGGATAGCGCCCAAGCTCACATCTCACGGATGTTCGCCCTGGTTCAAATTCTTGAGGCTCATGGAATTGTGGTCGACGTAATCCGTACCAACCGGCCCGGGTACATCGTACATGAGGACGAGCACCAGGTGACCGCCGAGCCGTTCAATGATACGGTCGTGTAGAGGCAGGTGTGCCGGGCGTCGACGGATCATCGGTTTGCCTCCGAGCCGGCCCTCTCGGGTACCGCGAAAGCAGACGCTGGACATCAGGTGTTCCTGTCGATGTCGGTCCGACGGATGCTCCGGCCATTCGGGGTGAGCACGGGCCAGCGGCGATGAGCCTGAAGATTCCATTGCATTGGCAGACGTCGTGCGTTACCATGTCGTAGTAAGGTGGTGATGCCGAAATCGGTGCCATGGCACGGCGAACTCCAGGGATCATATGGAACCAGGTGAAACGCGAGGTAAGCAGTATGACCATGCGGCAGGTTACTCTTGATATCCCCGAGAAGGTGCTTCTTGCCGAAAAGACGGATGAAGCCTCCTTTGGGCGCGAACTACGCGTCTTGGCTGCCGTCAAGTTGTACGAATTGGGCCGGTTGTCCTCTGGCCGTGCTGCGGAGTTGGCGGGTATGCCGCGTGTGGAATTCCTGTTGTCGTTGGGACGCTACAAAGTGTTCCCGTTCCAAGCAGAACTGAACGACTTGGAAACCTCCCATGTCTGATGTGATCAGCAACACATCGCCGCTGGTCTACCTTCACCGAATCGAAGCCGTTGAGTGGCTCCCCAGGCTTTTCAGCCGCATCTGGGTACCCACCGCCGTAGTTGAAGAACTGAAAGAAGGTCGGCGTCGAGGGTTCGAGTGCCCCGACCCCGATAGTTGCCGTTGGCTTCAGGTGGTAGACCCTGCTGCCACACCCTCAGAGTGGTTGTCGTTGGATTTAGGGCCAGGGGAGCTGGCGGCAATGGCGCTGGCCCTTGAGAACAGAACACATGTGCTGCTCCTCGATGATATGCTGGCCCGCCGCACGGCCCAAGCAGCCGGCCTTGCGGTTTGGGGCACACTGAAAGTACTGCTGGAAGCCAAATCGCGAGGTTTGACCGGGAGAGTGGAGCCGTTGATCAGCCGCTTGAGCGAACGGTCGTACCTCATGATATTGGTAAGACTTTCTTGCGAAAACGACAATCCAAGGCCGATTCTTGTACGGCATTGCGTTCCTCAGCCCAGATGTCACGC
>VGYL01000504.1 GCA_016872975.1 Planctomycetota bacterium | reverse complement strand
TCGGCAAGCTCCGAAGACTGCGCTTGCCGCTGCCACCCGCTCTCTGTTACCCGAAAAGACTGTTTCTTGAACCAGGCCACGAAATGGTACAGCAGGTACGGAAAGGGAACCCTCACAGTGGCAATCCCGACCATGTCTGTATCTTTGGCATGGCGTACTGTCTACCGCCTGAAGAACATAGTACAGCCCCTCTCCCACCCCTTCACGTTCTCGCCGCCCGCTGGTCTGCGGCTGATCCGTCATTTCCCGGAGGGTACCAAGGGTAGGCCCGCCAGCTTCTGCCGCAGGAACGCCACGCAGCCGGGCACCTGCGCTGCGCTGAGTCCGTGGAGCAAGAGCGGCCCTGGGAATCGATACGTGTGCAGCAAGGACACGTAGCGATCATAGTCCAGCTTGCCTTGGCCGGCCGGGAGGTGGCCCGCGTCGCCATCGCGGTCGAGGTCCTTGGCGTGCGCCAGGACGATATCTTTGCCCACCAGGGCAAACGCCTCGTCGAGGATCTCACGCATCCGCGGCAATTCGCCGGCATGGAACAGGTTCGCCGGGTCGATCGTGACTCTCAGGTGTGGCGATGCAATCTCGTCCAGCAGTCGCCGTGCCTTTTGCGCCGAATCCACAACGTTATTCACCTCGGGCTCAAAGGCCAGGACCACGCGCGTCTGCCGGGCGATCTCCGTTGCCTCACGTACGCAGGCGGCCATGTCACGCCACGCCTCCGGCGAGTCGTTGTCCGGATGGCGGCGCCACATGCCGCCGCGGTCACGCGTGCCGGTGCACACGTGGATCTTCGAGGTGCCCAACTGCGGGCAGGCCTCCGCGAGGACCCGCAGCCGTCGCAGGCCTGTCCGGCGATATTCAGCGTCGGGGTGACTCATATTGAAGGTGCCCTGCACGGACGCGATCGTGATCCCCCGGGCGGCCGCCGCGTGCCGAATCCGGCCGGACACTTCCAGCGGGATCTCGTCGGGCATGTCCGACAGGCCGGCACAGTCCAAGCTCACTTGCACGCAATCGAGACCACAGGCCTTGACGGCATCCAAGCGTCCTTCCAGAGTACCGCTTCTGAATGTGCCCAGCAGAATACCGACCTGGATCGCTGCGGAGGCACTGGCCTCCGCCGCCGGCAGGCTTCGCGAGCCAGTCATTCCCAGCACGAGTGCGGCGACTTGGGTCCCCTGCTTCAGAACGTCACGACGGTTCAATTGCTGGCCCAATTCGTTCATGCCATGAGCTCCTCTGGTCATCGAGAGCGTGCGCACGGGTAATGCAACCAAGACTTATACCTTACTCCCGCACTCTCCGCAATACTTGCCCCGGCTCAGGAGCACACAGTCGCACACCGGACACCTGCGGACCAAGGCACCGGCCTTCGGGTTCACCAGGAGGATCAGGAGCACCACGAGGATCGTCACAGCCGTCCCGGTCAGGTACTCCGCCCGAATGCCTCGGGCCCAATCCAGTACGCCGTGCGCCGCCAGCCAGTTTGTCACGAGCACAATGTTGCCCAGCAGCAGGATTGACCCGATCAATCCCAACACCATGATCTTGCGAATCGTCAGACTCATAATTCACCCTTTCAGTAGCGACAATCAACCAGCATCCAGGTTAGCGCGATTCTGAGAAGGGCGCAAGTGTTTTCTGGAGAGAATCTTGTAGCTTGCTGTAAGTGGCGCGCGGACGCGCAGTTGCGGCGACTGAGTTCTTCATGGCAGTGGTCATTCTTCACCCGACTGCCGCCTCTGAGTCATCAGCCTACAAGAGCGCAGATGCCGGGCCCCGGTGGTTGACGCCCCCCTGATAGTGGCGAGACGGTACCCGGTCCCGTCCCCCGAACCAACGGGGAGAGCCTGATGCGAAGATCATCGCCCGTGAGTGGAGACGCACCCTTATGCCGTTACACCACATCCGGGACAGCCGGTTGTCTCCCACTTCGCGTCCCCCGGGGAGCAATGGTCTTCTGCATCGACGCCAGCAATTAACCAGTCTGCACTCGAATACCTTCTTACTCGAGGATTGCCTTCATGAAGGCATCTGCGGGATCGGCGTAGAATACGATGTTTATCTTGGTTGCCATTTCATCCGGAAGGTCCCGCAACTGTCGCCGCGACGAGATTGGCATCAGAAGCTGCGCGGCCCCCTTCTCAACGGCCAACTCGGCCACCGCCACCGGGTTGGGGATCATCTCCACCGAACCACCGAGGTTGAGCGAACCGACAAGAATCAGTCCGCCTTTTGTGCTCCGCTCCATTAGACTTCCGCACAACGCCGTGAGCACTGGCAGCCCCAAGCCGTGGCCGGACCGGTCCTTGTCCATTGCCCGCAACTGAATCGAGAACTCATGGCTGCGCGGATCACGATCACCGACCCGTTCCTTGGCCCGTGAATAGAGGTTCTGCTCTCCACAGCGGACGCTCTCACGAAACGCTGGTGGCACCGGCGCATTCAGGATCTTCACTCCACTGCCTGGGCCACAGGTTGCCTCAATGCGATAGAGCCCAGGTACCGCCTCCGGTCCACCTGGGCTGATCGCCCAGACCTGCCCAGGGGGCAGTGGATCAGCTTCAATGGTCTCGTCGCTATGCAACTCCGGCGTCGAGACAAACTGCTCCACGCCGTCCGTACCCATGAAGTAGCTGAAGTGAGTATTGCGGAACTCGGTCTTGCGACCCCGCTTCTGTTGCTCCTTGACTCGTCGCCGGGCCTCCAATGCAATCCTGACAATAGCCTCAAACTCCTGATCGGGTATGGCCATATCCGAATCGGGGAACAGCAATTTCAGCAACCCGCTGCTGGTTTTGTTTACCGCCTCGATATCGCGGGCGCTCAGAGCCCCGCCCCAATGCACGCGGCCTTGCAGGACCGACAGCCGGGTCCCTTCGCGTTGTTTCGTCCAGCACTCCGACAGGAAGTCCGTCACCAGGCCGCAGTGGTTGGTCAGGTGCTCGCTCGCCTTGAGCTTCGGGAAGTCCCAGCCGCGCGCGTAGGCGTGGATGCGGTCCATGAAGGCCGTGTCGTTGCGCATCTCCGGCGGCAGCGGGCTGAGCAGGTGGCCGATCCGCTGCTGCTGCTCCACATCCACGTCGAAGTTGCCCACCATCACGATGCCGCCCGACGCGCGGATGCTCTCTTTGCCGCGTGAGAACTCGCCGGCGGCCATGTAGCCCTTGAGGATGTTCACGCCGTCCTTTTGATCGAAGGAAATCCCGGCTACTTCGTCGAAGCAAACCACGTCGTACAGGCACACCAGGCCGCGCTGCCCGCTCGACATGTTCACGAACATCTTCGCGACCGTCGCCTTGCCGCCGGAAATCAGGTGCGAGTAAGGCGATACCTGCTGGTACAGGTGGCTCTTGCCCGTGCCGCGCGGCCCGAGTTCGACCAGGTTGTAGTTCCGCTCGACGAACGGGACCATTCGCAGCAGTGTCACCATCTTGGCCCGCTCCGACATCGCCGCCGGCTCCAAGCCCACCGACCGCACCAGGAAGTCCTTCCACTCGGCCGTGGTGAACTGGCCCCGTCCCTAGTGTGGCCAACACGTCTGATTTGGAGAGCTGGATAGCCCGAAGGCTCTCGATGGCGAAGGGCCGGCCGTACCTTTCCTCTGCGATCGCGGCGTCGTAAGTCAGCGTCACCTCGGCGTAGAAGCCGTCGGTCAGCATCCGCTCGTGCTCGTGGACGAGCGTGTCGGCAATCCGCACGTCCTTGATCCCCAAGCTCGGCAGTTCCACCAGGAACGAATCGGTCTTGGCGTCGAGCCGGGCCTTGACGATGTCGATCAGCTTGACCGAGCCCTTCTCGCGCGCCCGCGCCTTGAAAAGCTCCTGCTCGCTCGTGCGGACCGTGCGGTCCTGCAACTGCCGTTCGACGATCTTCAGCCCCTCTTCGATCTCCTGTTCGTCCACTGTCGCGCAGTACCGACCGAGCAGGAACTCCACGACATAGGTAGGTACGGGGTACTGCCGGCTGTAGCGCCGCACGAGGTCTTTGCGGACGAGATAGCCGTCGAAAGCAGAGGCCGCGATTTGGTCCAGATGATCGAGTTCCATACTACTTGTCACCTCCAACGGTGGTCGCTTCTTTGCTCACCACGCGGCCGGTCGCATCGACGATGACCAGACTCACTGTCGTCCCTTCGAGGGAGTCGTCGGCGACCAGCAGGGCGGCTTTGCCGTCGGCGTCCAGAGGTTTGGGGTCGCTAATGCTTGAGCCGGCGACGTTCGGCTTCGTCCGCAGGTCCGCCAGCAGTCCATCCGTAGCCGGCTCCACGGTCACGCGGCAGCGAAGGCCAACCCATTGGACCTCGCTCACCGCGACTGCCACGCCGGCCGGGGCGCCCGTCGCCACGAACGTCAGCGCCGGAATCAGGCATTCCTGCAAGCTCGCGCCGCCGTGGGCGTACTCCTGCCCGCCGACGAAGCAATGTGCCCCCGGCGCGTAGGCGAATCGTTCCTGCGGGTTCCATGACCAGCCGGCCACGGGCACCTCGACGTGCGGACTGTCCTTGATCGACGCGCACCGCGACCAGCGGCTCTCGGCCAGGTACTTCGGCAACTGCACCTTCTGCATTCCACCGGGTACAAACAGCCAGCCATGGTCAGTCACCACGCGCACGCGCTTCCAGCCGGCGTCGAGCAGCGCCTCCACGCGCTCCAGCAGCAGCTCCAACTGGTCCTCGATGCGCGACGCCAACTTCGCCTGGAGGTTGTGCCCGAGCTTGTCGAACTCGCCGTACTCGGTCCACGCGCGGGCGTTCTTCGCCCGCGGGTCGCCCGCTTCGGCCGGCCGAGCACCTGGAAGCCCGCCGCCGACAGCAGCCGGCGGAAGCGGTCGGCGTTGAGTTTCTCGCCTGTATCGGCCACTTCCGGGCCGAAGTCGGCTTCGAGGTTTCTGCCGCGTACCGCGCCGGCAACGGGCGAAGCCGCCGGTTTGGCCGTCGCCGTCACCGTGGGCAGCGCCGCCCAGCGCCAGCCGGCGGACGCCTCCAACTGCCGTGCCCCGGCCATTGCCACGAGCCGCTGGCCGATATCGAACCGCAGCCCGTCGGCGAACAGCACGCACTCGCCGACCGCAGCCTCGACGCCTTCCCGCTGCTCCCAGGGCGATTGCGCGATCTTGGGTAACTTGGCATAATTGGGCAATTACGATTCCCGCCGCTTGCTGAGGGACAGCAAGGGTCGAGGGAATCGTCTGAGCCTGGGAGTACATGCCATGTTGCCGAAGCCGTCCGCCAAGATTCAAGACCACTTCGCCGAACTGACGGATCCTCGCGTTCGCAAGGTCACGTATCCGCTGATCAATGTGGTCGTGATCTCCGTCTGCGCCGTCATCTGCGGCGCCGATGATTTTGTCGCGATCGCCGAATGGGGCAGAAAGAAACACCAATGGCTGGCACGATTTCTGGATCTGGAGAAAGGGATTCCGTCCCATG
>VGYL01000503.1 GCA_016872975.1 Planctomycetota bacterium | reverse complement strand
GCAAGACCTCTGCCCTGTTAGACGTCATCGACATCCTGCAAGGCCAAAGAGATCATCTCCGCATCTTGAATGGCAAAGTCGTCGACGAGCTCGGCGGGAAGTGAGGCGCGCCATGAGACGGCTCCTTGCGGTCCTCCTGGCGCTGCCGTGCATCGCCTGGGCAAACCACGCCGTCCCCCGCGGAGGGTACGTGAACGGCCGGTACAAAGGAGGAAACACCATCATCCTGCGGGCGCCGGGCCATCGTGATCAGCCAGATCGGGCCATCGTGATCATCTAGATCGGTCTCGTGATCGCCTGGATCGGACCATGGTGATCGCCCCCGGGGGCCGCCACTCTGGCGCAGGGAGGGGTTTGCCGGGACCGGAAAAGCAACGCAGGATGATCGACTCGAGTCGAAGCGATCTAGTATGCGTTGGACCGCTTGACCGCAGGGGCCCGATCCAAGCCCAGACGGCAAGGGAACCCACTCCGGCCTAATGATGTTGCCATTTGGTACCGAATATGGTACCATCCTGGCATGGAGTCAGGATGACTCGGCATGAAAAGCTGCTCCACAAGGCACTCGCCAATCCGGCAAGTCTCAGATTCGCTGAGCTTTGCGCCCTCGCGGAGCAGTTGGGCTTCGTCCGTGATCGAACAAGGGGTAGCCATTTCATCTTCAAGCACCGGGGGCTCCTGCGCCCACTCAACTTCCAGGATGTGCACGGGGACGCCAAGCCGTTTCAGGTAAGGCAGTTGCTGGACGCTGCTCGGGAACTCGGCCTAATCGATGAGGAGCCATAGAAGCCATGCCACACTACAGCATCAAGGTATCATGGAGCGAGCAGGACAGCATGTTCGTGGCCGTCTGCCCGGCCCTTGGGAACATCTCCGCTCTTGGAGACTCCGCCCGTGAGGCAGTCGCTGAAATGGAGCAGGCTATCGAACTCGCCTTGGAGACCTATGCCGCCGAAGGCTGGCCCACTCCAGAGCCAGATGCCCTCGAGGAGCACAGCGGCCAGTTTCGCTTGCGCCTCCCTCGCTCAATGCATGGCTGGCTGGCTCACGAGGCGGAACGCCAAGGAGTCTCTCTCAACACGTTGGCTACGACCCTGCTCGCTCATGCCATGGGAACGGCGGAAGCACGCATGACTTTCACCAGGGAGATCGAGACCACACTCAATTCTATGAGAGCCATGATGGTCTCCGCCATGCGCACTGCCATGTTTGAGACTGCGGATTCATCCACCTCGCGGGGAGGCGAAGTCCAACCTGCCGAGTACATCTACCAGGGTTCCCCGTCGCGCACTTTCTCGCTTGTTAAGAAGGCTGGATAGAACAGGAGACACGCCATGCCAGTTCTTCAATGGGCGCTTACCTGCAATCGAGTTGTTACTGATACAGAAACGAATTCCGTCAGCTACATCGACGCCCTCGAGGCCTTTGCCGTCTCGAGTTTCCCCATTCCCTTCCCCCCGATCTGCGTTTCCACCCTTTGGCGCCGTGAGAGAGAGGAGGACACGCTCCATGCGCGCGTCCGCATTCAGGACCCGGCAGGTCAAACGATCCTGTCCGTTGAGCCAGACTCTCCAATCCCGCTAACCAAGAAGCGCCACCGTCTCAACGTCATTCTTGGCGGCCCTGAGATCCACGGGCCTGGTGAGTACCTGATCATCGTTGAACAACGTGCCGGCAAGACCGCCAAGGTATGGAAGCAAGAACATGTTCTTCCGATCGATGTCACTCACTTCACCCCCGTCCAGCAACAGAAGCGAAAGCCCAAGGAAGAAAAGAGGCGCCCCGACGCCACGAAAGCGCTCCGACAACGGCATACAGCGGTTGCCGCTTCGCGGCGCCGCTGATGCCGGGTGTTATCTACACTTACCGGGGTGTGTTTCATCAGCGCAATACGGGGTCGACAGACCGCCCCCGACTTTGCTCTTCGCAACGACTTGGAGGTTGAGATGAGAAGACCATGTCTGATCACGACACTGGTCGCGCTCGTCTTAGGAGATGCTGGACATCCGGCGGATCCAGGAAATCGACAAACAGTACTTCGACGGCGGGAATCACTGCAGTGTCACGCACTACTGCTGGTACAACTGCAGCAGCAGTCTCAAGCCCAGGCGACGGATCTCCTGAACGACGAGCTGTCATCACCGCAGTGCGACCCGGGTGGGGAGATCCGGACTCAGGATGCCCGGACCGGGGGCGCGATCGGGCTGGCACAGCCGTCAGGGATGCGCTTGAACACTCGCCGCCAGGGGCGTAGCCTTTCCGAATTGTGAAGATCCTCGATGAACTCAATCGTCGCGGCCTCATAGCCGGCTGCACCGACCCGACGAAGCTGGCGGCCCGCCTTGGGGCCGAACCGATCACGCTGTATTGCGGCTTCGATCCCACCGCCGACAGCCTGCACGTTGGCCACCTCATGGGTCAGGTCACCCTGCGGCGCTTCCAGCTCGCCGGGCACCATCCCATCCCCCTGGCGGGTGGGGCGACTGGCTCCATCGGCGATCCCAGCGGGAAGACCTCGGAGCGCCCGCTCCTCACCCGCGAAGTGCTAGAACACAATGTCGCCTGCATCAAAGAGCAGCTCCGGCGGATCCTAGATTTCGAGTCCGGTCCCAATCCGGCGCGGCTGGTGGACAACGCGGTCTGGACCACTTCCCTGACCTACCTCGATTTCCTCCGCGACATCGGCAAGCACTTCACGGTCAATGTCATGGTGGCCAAGGAGAGCGTGCGCGCGCGCATGGAGGAGGGCGTCGGCGGGCTCAGCTACGCTGAATTCAGCTACATGCTCCTCCAGGCCCACGACTTCTACCACCTCTTCAGGACCTTGGGCTGCGAGCTACAGATCGGCGGCAGCGACCATTGGGGGAACATCACCTCCGGAATCGACCTCATCCGCCGCAAGCTCGGCCAGGGGGCCCATGGGCTCACCTTCCCCCTCCTGACCAAGGCGGACGGGAGCAAGTTCGGCAAGACCGAGAGTGGCGCCGTCTGGCTGGACCCGCGGAAGACCAGCCCGTACCGCTTCTACCAGTTCTTCATCCAAATCGACGACGCCACGGTCATGCAAAACCTGCGGATGCTCTCCCTTCTCCCCCTAGAGGAGATCGAGGTCATCGAGGCGCGGCACCATGAACGGCCGGAGACCCACGAGGCGCAGCGTTCCCTTGCCGAAGCCATGACCGACCTAGTGCACGGCAAGGACGCCACCCGGGAGGCAGCCCGGGCCAGCGAAGTCCTCTTCGGGGGCAGCCTGGAGGGGGTGCCTGAAGCGACATTCGACGAGATCGCTGGCGAAGTCCCCCGGTACGAGGTCGACACGGCACGGATGAACGGATCCGGCGCCTCCCTGGTGGAGCTCCTCGTCGACGCCGGCCTCTGCCCCTCCAAGGGGCGAGCGCGGCAGGATATCGAAGGTGGAGGGGTCTACCTGAACAACGTTCGCCAGGGGGCGGTCACCCGGAGTATCACCACAGAGGATCTGCTCTTCGGGCGGTACGTGCTGCTGCGAAAGGGAAAGAAGAACTACGTGATGGTGGTGGCGCGGTAGGCTCTTTCGCCCTACCTAGATCCGGGGAAGTCCACGGGCGGGCCTAACTTCAGTCGCCCTACGGGCCCCCTCCGGTCCAGCCAGACCAACCCTACTATGGGGATCCGAATCTAGGGACCGCGTGCATCCGCAGGGAAGGCTTGGGTGAGTGCGACGACGCGACAGCACCTCCGTGGAGCAGAGCGGAACTGTGGAACCGCGACCCTGTTCCTTTGGACTTCACTGTGCCTGAGCCAGAGGAATTCACAAATCCTCCAGCGACCACAATTGCGAAACCCGTATGGGGTATCAAGGTCTGGCCGAAACCGGCGCGCACGGATGTTGCGATAGAAGACTGGGGCGGGGCGGGCATCAGGAGCATCCGGTTGTATGGTGTTGACGGGCGTGTTTTGGGTCCACGAAGGTTCCAGCAGGTCGGGCAATCCGTGACGATAGATATACGAGCCATGCCTGCCGGACTGCTTTATGTTGAAGTCTGGAGGAGTAACGGGTCAAAGGAGGTGGAAGGTTGTGGTCATTTATTAGAGTCGTCGGCGCATGTTGCCTCATTGTACTACTCCCGGCAATGGGGAGGGGGGGGGACGGGTTCAGAAATATGGACGCAAGACAGTTGGCTGCCGGTCTTGACGCGCTGGAAGGGCGCGCCGGGAAGGAGGATGCGTCGGCACAGGAGCTGCTCGGTCTGGCCAGGCAGGCGAGAGAGATACAGCAGCAAGCTGACGTCTCATCGCCGGATACGATGTCGACCCTCTCGAAGAGAGCCGGTGGCAGCACCATGCGATTCGCTTCGCTAGCGGTGAGGAGCGTCGTAAGAACAAGCCCCGGCGATCGAACCAGAGTTCATAGTGCCGGTCACATGGATAGCCTCAACGAGGTTTGGAGCTTCACTGCTAACTACGTTCTGTCCTTGCTCGAACGATGGCCCCAGTACTGGAACACCCCGATCGAAGAGACACGAATGGAGGAAATCTGGCTGCCAGCGTTGCTGGTGTCTTGGTGTCGCACCGACGAACTGGGTGGGGACGACTGGGAGATGGGTAGGATCGCAAACCCCAGGATAGCGACTCTTCCAGAATCTGTGGCGACCTGTTGCCTTGGACCAACAGCCTGTAACCACCTTTGGAAGGTCGATTGCCGCCAGGGTCTGCTGGCCGAAATGGCCAGATCACCGGAGCGCGATTCCCTCGTCGAGTATCGATTTGCTGCTGAGTTCTGGAATGCGGTAGGAAACCACGAGAGGTTCAGCGAATACGACATATTGATGGCGGCCAGCAGGACTATAGCCTTCTTCGGACACATGGTGGGCGTCGCACGAGACAGGGACCTCGACGGGGTGCCGGGCAAGAGGATCCCAGAGCCTGTTGCGCTCGATCTCATGAAGGGTGCCAAATCCCTCTGGCCGCCCGACAGCAATCCATTTCAGACACTTCCCGGACTGCGCAACCCCCGCATTGGCATGGATAATAGGATCATGTGCGATCTCCTCATAGATCCGACTTGCGCCGACTTCGTAACGCAGGAAATGAGGCACGACTTCGAGTATCTCGCTGGCGGGGGCATCATCGTTCGATAGGATCCGTACCGAATCTCGTGGAAAAGGAAATGGCGTAGGTCGCGGCAGGGACGGTCCTTGCGGACCGCCCCCCGCCCGGATCCCAGCGAACGGCATTACCGCGCTGGGCTCATGCCTAGAGTTCGAACGTCAAACCTCGATGTTGGCCAGGGACGTAGGGTCCGCACGGGTGGAATCCAGGAGTCAGCGATAGTCTGACCCATCCACGTAAGCGATCAATCCTCGGAGTATTCTCTTCCCTCCTGGTCTGAGGTACACCCTTTGTGGACGGCAGCATCCGCCGCCGTCGACGAGGGGCATTTCAGCAGGAGGTGTTTCGATGCAGGTGATGGCCAATGGCC
>VGYL01000502.1 GCA_016872975.1 Planctomycetota bacterium | reverse complement strand
GCTCCGACCGGCTCGGCCGGGGCCGGCGAAGTCCGCCGCGACGACCAGGCACCCAACTTCCTCGACCAGGGGCAATAGCCCCCGAGCGAAGGCCCGGGCGCCCACCGCCGTGAACACTCCTTCCTCCAGTCGGGCGCGTTCCTCCCGCAGGCTCCGCCAGTGACGGAGCTTCGCCGCGCGAGCATCGGAGATCCGGTCGTGTTCCTCCGCCACCCGATCCACCACGGACCCGAACCGTTGCATGGCGTGCAGATAGGTAACATGCGGTGCGAGCACCCAGCGGTACAGCGCCAGCACGCCGATCAGGATCAAAGCGGCCGAGAAGGCATGTCGGGCCGCATAGGAATAGGGACGCAGGCGGTCTGCCCTCATGGCGACTTCCCCCCTTCAGCCTTCAGAAGACAGTCGATCCGGTACTCCAAGCCGCCGTCGTCATCCTGTCGTCTCTGAACAGAAGACAATCGGACGGTGTGGAACAGTCCTTCCGCTTCGAGGTTCCGCACCAACGTCTCGGCGGCCGGGCAGGACGACGCGAGTCCCTGCACCTGGAGCGTCCTGCCCTCGGTGCACTGCCACTGCGTGACCGAGACATCCGCCGGCGCGGCCTGCCGGATCGCGTGGAGGATGACCGGCCACGGGGTCTGGCTTCTCCCCTGCAAGGCCTGGCGCAGCGGCGGCACCTCCTGCTGAAGACGAGAGATCTCCTGGTCCAGGTATTTCTCCTCGGCGAGCAAGGCCCGCGTCGTGTGAAGCTTCCCCTCCCGCCGGGTCTGCTCGATCCGTCGATCCATCGCGCCGGTCGCCCGAGGCAGGAACTGAGAGGCCAGAAACACACCCAGGAAAGCCATGATGCAGGCATTCGCCGTCAGCAGTACGTGCCGGAAGCGAGACCGCGCTTCGGTCACCGTTTTCGGCAACAGGTTGACTCTCAGAGGGCTCGGGCTGCCGCCCAGCAGACCCAGAGCGGCCCCGACGGCTGTCATCGATACGGCCGGGGACGCGGAATCGCCGCCCGGCTCACACGCATCCACCACCGTGATCGACCGCGTCCCCGCTTCGGCGGCAAGCACCGGCGCGAGCGTGTCGGCCCGGTGACTCCCGTCCTGGAGGACGACACGGCAATCCGGAAGAGGGCCGCCCCCCTCCCGCGTTTCATAGTAGCGGATCACCGCGCGCCACTCCTCGGCCAGCCATTTGCACAGCAGCGTGGGTGTGTCGGCGTCGGCGGGCCGCCGTCTCGTTCGGACAAAGTCGAGCGTCCCCCGGCGCCAGACGCCCACGGTGAGCGTGCCCGGCCCGAGAAGCGCGATCGTCGCGCCGTCGTCGTGTGCGGCACGGACGTGGCGCTCCAGGAAAGCCCGGGCGTACGCCGGCAGAGACGGCTCGACCGCCTCGACCACGATCCCCGACGCCGTGCACGCTTTCACGAGTTCCTGGATCCGGTCCGCCCGGGCCGCCACCGCCAACAAGCGCCGCGGCACGCCGGCGCCGACGCCGCAGAAATCCGAGACCAGGGTCTCTCCCGACAACGGCACGCACTGCCGCAGTTCTCCCGCCACGAACTCGCCCAGGTTCGTCGGCATCTCCGGGGGCAGATCGAGCAATTGCATCACCAGCGGGTCCACCGACACCGCAAGCGCCGCTCTCATTCGGCCGCCGCGGGCGCGCCGCCCAAGCTGCGCGAGCAAGCCCGACAGCACCTTGCCGGAGACGGCCTGGTGCAGGCCCGGGTCCCCGGCGGGCAGCGCCGCATGTGCCGCCGCCAGCGTCCGCGGGCCTTGCGCACCTGTGGCCACCAACGCGACGCTGATCCCGCGTTCGCTGATGTCGAGGCCCAGTGCTGTGGTTGTCCGTTCTCTCATGGATTGATCCGCAAGGTACCCATCTGTGCGGTCCCGTCCGGTGTCCCAGACCCTGGGGCCATTTCGGCCCGGACCGTGGCCACGAAGCCGCGTGCGGTCACGGCGGTGGAGGTCACGATCGCGCCGTCGAGGGCGACGGTATAGGACCCGCCGGCCAGGGGTTTATCGACGAACCCGCGACGCCAGAGCGGGTCCCGCCGCAATTGAGCCAGGGCGTCGTTCAAGCCGGCCTCGGCCAAAGCCAGGGCCTCGGCCCCGCCCACGTGATTCTGCATGAGCTGTATCTCCTCGGTATTGATCTGCAGATGGCCCATCACCACCGCGGCCAGAAGGGCCACGAGAAGCACGACCACCAGGAGCACCGAGCCCGCCTCGGATGCATGAGGAACAACGGGTAATGAATGATTCGGAGTTCGCAATAGAGGCTTCATCGTCATTCACCCATTGTCCTTCGTCCCTCATCAGTACCGACCCCGCAGGCAACAGGCCCCCGTGACCGTCCGGTTCCGGGCGAGCGGGCTGGGGCTTCTGAGCCCGATCTCCCAGGTGATGAACCGGATCTCTTCCGGCTTATGCACGGGTCGCTCCAGATCCGCGGCGCTGTAGCCGACAAATCGCACGTACTCCACCGGCCCGGCCAACTCCTGCGTGTCGCCGACAGGCCCGAACTCCATTTGGCCGCGCGGTCCCACGGCGTACCGATAAAGGACGCCGTCCCGACCCTCGAACTCGAGGTAGGGCGCGTCGTCGGCGCCTGCACCGACCGCCACGATGCGGGTCGCCTGGAGCAAATGCCGATACCAGTGCTCGTTCAGGACCCGGGCATTCTGCAGCATCTCCAGACTGGCCCCTCGCGCTTCGGCACTGCGGCGCAGGCCGGCAAACACCGGCATGACCGCCGCGAACACCGTGGCCATCAGGGCCGTCGCGACGGTCAATTCCACGAGGGTGGTCCCCCGCAAGCGAGCCGCTCTGTTATAGGTCCATTCCATTTGGAGCGCATTCCCAGATTACCTGTACGGTATCTTCGGCTCAAAGGAGGGACTCCATTACCAACGGGAACGCTCAGGGTCGCGCCAGACGAGCGGTCAAGTTCACTTCCACCTCGCCCGCGGCCAACACGCCGTCGCCATTGCGGTCCCATCCGACCGACACGGTCACCGTCCGCAGGTCCCGCTCCTGCTCATCCGCCACCGTGCCCAGGTACCCCTCGCCCAACGCTTGCGAACCGGCACGGTAACAGGCGTCATAATCGCGCAAGCACCGGGCCCGGACCCACTCCAGCTCCCGCTGGGCCAGCATGAGGCTCCAGCTCCTGTGTTCGATGGCACGATCCTGGATGCGGGCCAGCGTCAACGCTTTCAGAAGAGGAACGACACAGACCAGCAGCAAGGCGGAGGCCACGACAACTTCGGTGAGGGTCACGCCGAAACAGTGACGTTGCGGATGAAGCCGTGCGTGCGAAGGGGGTGGTCTCCGGTCCTGGCTTTCCACCCTTCCAACCTCCCGCCTCAACTGTTCTTCGCGTCGCGACGCCATTGGACCGCTCCCGTGGCCGGTACAATCTCGATCACGTACTCCTGGTCCTGGGTCCGGAGCCGCAGATGCCGGTCGCTGCCGTCCCGCAGATTGCCGAGAGGGCCGAAGGCGAATCGGCCCGGCCCGCGGCACTGTACCCCCGCCGGAAGGTCGCAGGTGGTCACGGGCCTACGGCTGCCCAAGTCGATCACCTGGTACCGCCGACACGGATCGGCGTCCGGCAGCACCAGGGCGAAGCCGTCCGGATTGCGGGCCGCATGGGTAATGGCCAGCGCCCGCGCATGGCGCAGGTCGGTGGCCAGCCGCCGGACCGTCGCCTCCGCCCGCGCCCCCCACACGGCGCCGAAATTCAGCCGGGGCACCGCCACACACGCCAGAATGGACAGCACCAGGACGACGGTGACCACTTCGACCAGCGTGTGCCCAGGACATCGATGATTGATAATTGACAATTGACGATCGCGGGAGGAAGAGCGCACGCCCATCATCAATAGTCCATCATCCATAATCGATTCAATGGGTGTGACTCGGGACCCGGTGGATAGCGGTGTTGTACTGGTACGGCGTCCCGAACGGGCACTGCGGCGCGCCGTCGGGGAAGTAGTTCGGATCCCCGGTGATGACCGCGATCCGCTGCGGCCAGGCGCCCTTGGTCGCGTAATACAACTCGATTTGCGAGTTGATCAGGTCCACATTCGTTTCGCAGGCGCTGATCTTGGCATTGGTCGCCCCGCTGATCATACGCGGCACGGCGATGGCGGCCAGCGCCCCCAGAATCATCACCACGACCAGGAGCTCCACCAGAGTAAAGGCTCTTCTGCTGTACATCCCATTCTCCTTTTGCATACTCACGATGACTTACCAGCCCCGCATGTCTATCGACGGAAATCCGCCCCCACTGAATTGATTACGTATGATTGACGATGGATTATTGCGGAAGCGGCCCGGGCCCCCCTCCGATAATCGATCATCGTCAATCCACTCACTTCAGGTGGGCCATGTAGTCGAACATGGGCAGATACACGCCCATCAGGATCAGTCCGATAATCAGACCCATGAGAACTGTCAACGCCGGCTCCAGCTTCACCAGCAGAGACGCGGTCAGCCGGTCCGTCTCCTTGTCCACGAGGTCGGCCGCTTTCGCCAGCATTTCCGGGAGAATGCCCGCCCCTTCGCCCGACGCGACAAGCTGGACGACCATCGGGGGAAAGAGCGAGTGGGCCCGCAGCGATTCGGCGATCGGGCGGCCGGTCCGGACCGCCTGCTGCAACGCGGCGGCGATTCGGGCCATCTCCCGGTTGCCGGCCACGCGTCCGGCGGTCTCGATAGCTTCCATAATGGGAACCCCGACCGACACCAGCATGCCGAACGTGCGAATGAACTGCGCGACCAGGATATCGCGGCATAGCGGACCGAGCAGAGGCAGGCGCAGCCGCAGCCGCTCCCAGCATGCGCGTACGCCCGGCGTCTCGAACAGGCGGCGCAGCCCCAGGCCGAGGCCCACCAGCGCCGGCGCCAGCAGCCACCACCAGTACCGCAGCGCCACGCTGAGCAGGACCAGCAGCCGTGTGGGGCCCGGCAGTTGCACGTGCATCTTCTTGTATATTTGCGTGAACACGGGCACGACGAAAAGGAGCAGGCCCGTCACCACGAGGGAGCAGACGACGCCGACTACCAACGGATATACGAACGCCGCCCGGGTCTTCTGACGCAGGTCCACCTGTTTCTCCAAGTAGTGGGCACTCGCCTCCAGCGCCTGCGCCAGCCGCCCGGAGGACTCGCCGGCCTCGAGCATGCCCAGGAAGAAGTCGGAGAAGATCTTCCGATGCGGCTCGAAGGCCGCGCGCAGGCCGGCGCCGGCCTCCACGCGCCGGCGCACGTCCGCAAGGACCGCGCGAAACGCGCGGCTGTCGGTCTGCTGTTCGAGCGTTTCCAGGCAGCTCGCGATCGGGAGGCCTGCGGCATACATGCCCGCGAATTTGTAGGCGAACGCCGCCACGTCCCGTTGCCGGATGCGATGGTGGGGCGCTGTGGCGGCCCGCTGCCGCCGCGCGTGGACGAGACGATA
>VGYL01000501.1 GCA_016872975.1 Planctomycetota bacterium | reverse complement strand
GGTTTTTCCGAGAGTCAGACTTTTGGACCGGGAGTTTCCCAATGTACGCGATCATTGAACAAGGCAGCAAGCAATACAAAGTAAGCGAAGGCGACCGGATCGAGATCGAGCTGACCGACCTGGCCCCGGAGGCCACGACCATCGAGCTGGACAAGGTCCTGTTCATCGGCGGCGACGGCAACAACCGGATCGGCAAGCCCTACCTCGAGGGCGCCAAGGTCATCGGCTCGTTCCCCTCGGCGGAAAAGGCGGTCGTCAAGGGCCAGAAGCTCTACGTGACCAGTTTCCGCCGCCGCAAGAACAGCCAACGCCGCATCGGCCACCGCCAGAAGCACTTGCAGATCACCATCGACAAGATCGAAGGTTAGTCCCATCCACACTGTCCGGGGTGGTCATGGCTGGCGGTAGCAGACCACCCTCTGCTCGAAAGCGTCGGCATCGAGGAAGACGGTGCCATTGTCCCCTGACTCGCCGGCAAGGTCGATGACGCGGATGGTGTCCGTCCAGGGTGCGGCCTTGGGCAGGATTTCGAGGAGGCGGTTCGGGGCATTTTCAAACCAGGCCGTGCTCAGGTAGTTGTTGCCCCGCTGGGGGAACAGGGCGAGATACAGCATATCCATTTCCACCACCTCGTTGAGAAAGTGCGTTCCGAGGGAGACATCGGGGACGAGGTGCTCGTGCATCGCGACGATTTCGCATAGCACGGCGGCCCGGTTGATTTCCGCGAAGGTGACCGGGATGCCAAGGAACGGATCGCTCGTGCCCCACCGGCCCGGCCCCAGGAGCATGGTACCACCCGCCCCGGAGAGCTCGGTGGTCTGATTGATCCGGCCGAGCAGGCGGGCCACTTCGTAGCGATCCTGCAGCGTGAGCCGGCTATAGGCGGCGGGGACCACGTAAATGAAGCGGCCGATGCGAATGTGCCGGCTGTGACCGATGACCGCGCCGCTGGCGGCGATGATCGTCG
Source organism: Planctomycetota bacterium (assembly GCA_016872975.1). GTDB lineage: Bacteria > Planctomycetota > Phycisphaerae > Sedimentisphaerales > Anaerobacaceae > PLanc-01. Next base: position 4,506 of record VGYL01000501.1, on the reverse strand, counting down.
CGTCTTGGGAAACCGTGGTCGCAGACGGCCGCGGCGCCTCGATCCCCTTGACCGGCAGGGGACGGCATTGGACGACGTGAACCCGATAGACCCGCTCGTCCACGAAGTTCAACGTGAACTCCACGTCCACCGGGTACTCGTATGCCTTTTGGAGCGTCTGGAGAATCCCCTGCATGTCCTGGACGAAATCGGTGTCGCGCAGCAGGGTGTCGAAGGTCGGCACCCATGTCTTGGGCCGACTGGAGAGGTCCGCGTCGAGGGATTCGTCGGCGGAGGCGAGCATCTCGATCGGCACGTCGGTGCTTTCTTGCACAACGTCGAGGAAATGGCCGGACATCAGGCGGTTGGCCTGTAGATCAAGGTAGTCCACCCGCCGCTGGGTGTACTGGCGGACCTCCTCGAAGTTGGACTCGGGCCGCCGGTGGGGGGCGTTGAGGGCGACGAGCCGGGTGTAGTCGTCGTCCGAGCGGTCGACCGCCCGGGTGCCCAGGCCGAACACCAGCCGCAGGACGCCCGCCTTCGGGTCGATCGTCTCGTGCCAGACGTATGGATTGAACGAGAAGCCCACCCCGGCGGCGTGGGGGTAGTAGTACCGGCCGTGCATCGCGCCGGAGACCCGCATGACCAGCAGCGCCATCTGCTCGTCGTGGTCCAGCAGTCCGCGCTGCTCCCGGTAGCGCAGGGCCTTTTCGCTCATCGTGCTGGCGTAGATCGTCCGCACCGCCGACAGGAGGTCCTCCAGCCGCCGCTCGCGCGGACCCTGGTTCGGGCAGAACACGCTCTCGTACTTGCCCGCGAAGGAGTTGCCGAAGTTGTCCTCCAGCAGCGAGCTGGAGCGGACGATGATGGGCGACTGGCCGAAGTAGTCCAGCATCTGCTCGAATTGCTCCACGATGTAGTCGGGGAACTGGCCCAGGAGAATCCGCTGGCGGGCCTGGACGGCGCCTTCGAGGAAGGTCTCGGGGTTCCGCTGCTTCTGCCGCAGCCACCAGACGCCGTTGCGGACCAGGTAGGTGTAGAACACGTCGGAGCCGACGTAGAAGGAGTCATGCTCTTCGAGAAGCTGGATGAAACGCTGCGAACTCCGCTTGAGGATACTGCGGGCGACGAGCATGCCGACCGTCTTGCCGCCGATCAGGCCGGAGCCGATCATGCGCCGCCAGATGGCCAGGACGTCTTCGAGCGTCAGATACCGCGCGACGAGCTTCAGCATGCCGGGATCGCGCGAGATCGCCATCCGGCACAGGTGGTGGAACGTCGCCTGCTCGTGCGGCGGGGGGCAGCGGCCGGCTTGGACGCCATCGTGCACCTCCTGGGCTTCCAGGAACGTCCGCTCCCAGTAGCCCGGGCGGGCGTCGGGATTCAGGTCCGACCAGTTGACGGAGGCGAGAATGGACGCGATCAACACGCTGGAGGTCACGGGCTTGAACGCATCGCCCTCCCAGGCGTGCAGCATGTTCATCGTGGGCGAGTAGCGCAATTGCACCTTGAGCGGGTGGACGTACAGCGTGCCGTTATGGCGGTACAGCTCCAGAAACAACTGCGTCGTCTCGGTGATGGGGCGGATTGCCCTGGAGCTGTGATGGTTGCGAAAGAGCGCGAAGTACGCCACGGTCTCCAGGTCGTACAGGTAGGGGCAGGTGAGCATGAAGAAGTTGCCCAGCATGGAATCCGAGTACCAGTCGCCGGCCAGCTCCGACATGCAGTCGAAGATATAGAGCGCCCCGCGGCCGGCGGCCTCGATCACGGCGTGGATCTTGGCGATAAAGGTCTCGAAACCCTCGGCCGGGTCCGGCTCGTGGACTTCGATTCCGTCTTGCCGGTCGATCACCGGCGGATGGCTGGCAAACCGAAAGTAGATGACCTTGCGCCCGGACTGGAGGCCGGCCCGGCAGAACGGCTCCACGAGGGCCCGGTAGTCGCCGATGGTCTCGACCTGCCACACGACGTTATCGCCCGGCAGAATGCCCTTCAGCACCCGGTCCAGTCCCGGCAGGCCGGTGCCCAGCGTTGTGCCATGATCGCTCATACAACTCTTTCCTTTCTCCTCAAACGCCTCTGACAGACTGGGCGTGAATATGTCATTGCGAGGAGCGCAGCGACGAAGCAATCTCAATCCCCCTTATGACCGGCAGGAGATTGCCCCGCTTCGCTCGCAATGACATGGAAGTGGCCTTCATTCTGCCTGACGTTCCAAGAGGATCTCCATGCCACAGGGGCCGCAACGGAAGCGCAGCTCGAACGAGCGGCCGTCTTCATCCTCCAGAATCAGCGGCTCGGCCTGTCCCGCCCCATTTCTCTGACACAGGCCCAGCTCTCTCCGCAGGCAGTACTTCGTCGTCATCACCACCGCGCCGGACAGGTCCGGCCCCGACTCGGCCGCGGGGGCGATGCTCTCGACCCCGTGCCGGCGGTAGAAGGCCCGGGCCTTCTCGTTGAGGGCGTTGCCCAAGTAGGTCAGATGCTTCTCCGGATAGGGGACCGCGTTCTGCCGTACGCCACCGGGCAGGCGCGGGCGGTTGGTCTGGCGGATCTGCTCGAGTTGCTCGATCAGCTCGCGTTTGGCCGCATTGAGCCGTGAGACCGGCAGGAAGTACGTGTCCTCCGTGCGCAGTTGCAGGTCCGTACACTCGAAGATGGTATTGCCGAGCCTGGTCAATTGCGTCCGGATCGTCTGGCGGGCGGCTTCTTCTGTCTCGGCCGGCTGCTTGTCTCCCGCGATCTCGACCTTTGCCTGGTTTCCATCCTCATCGGTCCCCGAGAGGACAAGGCCCTCGGCCGACTCCTCCAAGAGCATGGTGACGCGAACCTTGCGTTCCGCCATTCGGCCCGCGAGTTGGCGGGAGAACGCATAGTCGAAGTTGCGATAGATTTCCTGCCCGAGGTAGATGCCTTGCATTTTCTGCGGGTAGATTCTGCGGCCTTCGACGCGATTGACGACCGTGCCGTCGAGGTTTCGCTGCCGGTCGAAGAAGCAGAGGCCGTCGGCGTTGTGCAGGTCCTGGACGCCATTGAGGACGAAACTGGACGCGTCCACGCGCGTGACTTTGCCCACGTACTCGCCGATGGACTTTGGTGTATCGAGCGCGGTGATGGAAGCAGGCATGCCGGTCAGGCCGTAGTCGGTGAAACCGCGATTGAAGGTCTTCTCCAGATTCGGCTCGAACCTCAACCGCACCGACCCCGACGAGCTTCGCCGCAGGCCCTGGTTCGTAGTGTGCTCGTAAGAGCATATCAAAGGTGTCGCGGACGTCCCGTCCGCGGGTCGAAGGTGGGACGCCTTCGACTCGGCGCGGGCAGGATGCCCGCGACACGAACGCCTCACGGCGTCACTACAAACACGCTGCACTGGGGTCTGTCCCCCGTTCTCCCTCGACAGGATCGCATCCAGCGTCTGCCGATAGAAGCCCACGGTATTAGCGACGTAGGCGGTGTCCTTGAGCCGCCCCTCGATCTTGAACGAAGTGATGCCCGCGTCGATCAGCTCTTCCAGGTGCTCGGCAAGGTTCAGGTCCTTCAGAGACAGCAGATGGCGGTCCTTCCCGATCTGCCGGCCGCGCCGGTCCTTGAGGCAGTAGAGCCGCCGGCAGGGCTGGGCGCACTGCCCGCGGTTGCCGCTGCGTCCGCCCAACGCATAGCTCAGGTAGCATTGGCCGCTGGCCCCGACGCACAAGGCGCCGTGCACGAAGCACTCCAAATCGATCCGCGTCTGACTGCGAATCCGGCGGATTTGCTCGAGGGTCAACTCGCGGGCCAGGATCACGCGCCAGAAACCGACCTCCTCCCAGAACTTCACCTTCTCCACCGTCGCGTTGTCCATCTGGGTGCTGGCGATCAGGGGCAGGGGGGGCAGATCCAGCTCCAGGAGGCCGACGTCCTGGACAATCAGGGCATCGACGCCCATCTCATAGAATTGCCGAATCATCTTCTCCGCTACCGGCAACTCCCGGTCGTACAACAGGGTATTCAAGGTCACATAGACCCTGGCATAGTATGGATGGGCGAATTCCACGACTTCCCGGATCGTGTCGAGCGAATTGCCGGCCGCCTCGCGGGCCCCGAAGCGTGCGGCGCCGAGATAGACCGCATCCGCACCGCACAGGAGCGCCGCCCGCGCGGTCGGGCCGTCTTTCGCCGGAGCTAGGAGTTCGATTCTGCCATCCATCAGTGAGGATTATACTGATTCCGCCGCACGGTTGTGCGCAACTTGAGCATACAGGACCAGGTTCTTGTGAATGGCCCCCTTCCGCTATCGATGTAGCGGGTGCCATATTCACGCCTCGTAGACATGTGGAAAAGCGCGTTCGAGGGGCAGCGTCCAGCGCCGCGATGATGGGGAGGAGGTTGCTTCGTCGCCCTCGGCGCGAAGCGCCGCTATGCGTCGGGCCTCGCGATGACATGATTGCCGCGCTCGCCGAGCCGCGCTCGCAATGACATCGGGCGCCCACGTATGTCATTGCGAGGAGCTTCAGCGACGAGGCAATCATGTCATTGCGAGGAGCCCGG
>VGYL01000500.1 GCA_016872975.1 Planctomycetota bacterium | reverse complement strand
CTCGTGCCCTCTTCTCCATGCTCTTACGAGCACACTACGAACCAGAGCCTTTCTATTTTCGCGCGTGCACGACCGCCCGGCGGTAGCGGGTCAGCGGGGGCGCGCCGTTGTCGGTGACCTCCAGGACCAGGTGGATGGTCTTGTCCGCCGCGTCGGCCGGGACAGTCAGCGACACGGTTGCGGCGATGGGGTTGTCGATGGGTACGGCGTGCCCGTAGCTGCCGGCCTCCGGGTAGATGAACCAGCGGAAAGAGAGGCGGTCGCCATCCGGATCGAAGGAGCCGGCGGCGCTGAGCCGGAGCGCCTCGCCCGCCTTGATCTCGTATTCCAGAACGTTGCGGGTCCTATCCCCGTTGAGCACGGGCGTCGGCGGGTGGTTGGCCTGCGCGACGGGCTTGAGGCACCAGTCCATGCGCGCCTGGAAGTCGGCCTGGAACGCCGGCCGCCAGCGCCAGACGGTGGCCCGGGCGTCGGTCACGTCGCCCACCCGGTCCCCGGCGTCCCGGTAGAGGCGGTCCCGCGCGAGACTGAAGCGCCCGCCCCAGCTCCCCCAGTCCGGATGGTCCGGATCGCTCAGGCCCAGGGGCAGGAAGTAGAACCACGAGGGCGTGTCGCCTTCCTTGAGGGCCGAGTGCGGGTTCGGCGCGGTCCAGGTTTTCGGAGGGTACAGCGCCCCGAGCGGCCCGTGGCCGGTGCGGACGTGCGTGTCGATCCACGCGCGGGAGGTGAGCGATTCGTCGCCGCCGAGGTACATGCCGCGAAACGCCGCCTCGCGCTTGTCGCGGCCTGCCGGGGCCATGTTCAGGACGTAGAACAGGCCCGGGAATTGCGCCCGGATCCACTCGGCGATCCCATCCTGATCGGCGATGTCGTGCACGCGGATTCTGGCGATGAACTGCGCCAGGCCGTCGCGGCCGCGCTCCTCACGGACGCGCCACAGGGCCTGGGCCAGGTCGGTCTGGCCGCCCCAGATCGTGATGTCCACCGGCCGCGGGTCGGGTCGGTCCACGACCGCGACGATCCAGCGGGAGGCCTCGGTGTCGTGTCCCGCGCCGATGAAGCCCACGCCGCGATTCGGATTGCCCGTTTTGACGCGGTCGAGCAGGTACTGCGTCGTCGGGTAGCCGTCCGCATGCAGGGCCAGGTTGTCGCGGACCTGACCGTACGCCTCGACGATCTCGCGAATGAGCGGGGTTTGCACCACCCTGGTCTTCAACTCGCCCGGTGTGCCCGAGGCGGAGGCGAGCAGGCCCTCGATCTCGAACTCGTTGGCGTAGAGCATCAGCCGCGCGAGGGACTGCTGATCGTCCGGATCGCCGCCGATGTCCGTCAGCACAAGCAGCCGCGGCCGATCGTCCGCCGTGGTACCGCGGTTTGGAAGTCCTGCGGCTAACCGGAGGAGATTGCTTCGTCGCTGCGCTCCTCGCAATGACATAACGGGCGGCTGTATGTCATTGCGAGCGAGGCTGGCCGAGCGCGGCAATCTATCGCTATCACTTCGGAACGTGTGAGACGCAGTACTGGCGACAGTACCGGTCCAGACCAAGCAAGCGAGCAAGACCAGCAGGGTGCGTGCTACGGGGCGTGACCCGCGACTCGTGGCCCGTGACACAGACCACGGGCCACGGGGCACGAATTTCGCCGCACCAGAGATCTTGAATTGCATCGTTACCTCCAATCCGGCAGGCGCAGGGGACGCGCAGCGGTGATGAATCCGCGCAGGTCCTTGAGATCGTCGGTGTACAGCTCGGCGAGCGTCAGGTAGAACTTGTCCGCGCCGGCGATCTTCAAGCGGCTCTGGGCCTTCTCCCAGGCCGCGGGCAGCACGATCCGGTGCTGATCGCCGGCGGCCGGCTTCTTGTAGATGAGAATGGAGAAGCTGCGGTCCGGCTCGACCGAGAGCGAGCCGCTGTGCAGGACGTACGGGTGCAGGGCAATGACCGCGCCGGCCCGGACGTAGAACATCTGGACCTTGCGCGGGTCGGCGTTCACCTTGTCCGCGCCGAACTCCAGCTCCGACGGCAGCAGGACGCCGTAGACGATGTCGGTGAGCGCGTAGATGTACTCCGTGGCCGACGCGTGGGACTCCAGTTTGTGGACGTAGCCCCGCGTATTCTGGCCGGTCTCGAAGAGGGTCCCGAATGCCTGGACCTCGGCCGGATTGCCGTCGGTCATCTCGGCCAGAGCCGCCGCGAGCGTCAGATGCCGGCCGAACGCCCGGAACGCCGGATCGGCGGCAGGGCGGATCATCAGGGGCGCGTTGCCGCCGAGACCGAAGAGCCGCCGGTGCGAGTCCGCCAGGGCCGTCAGGGCCTGGTGCAGGGCAGCAGGTGAAAAGGTGAGAACGGAAGAAGGTCGGCGTCCTTTCTCACCTTGCGACCTTCCTGCCTTCTCACCTTCTTGTCTTTCGGCCTTTTCCCCTTTCTGGGTCTCCCCCCTTTCCTCTTCCAGCTTGCGCAGGGCCGCGCGCAGGAAGTCCTGCTTGTCCGCGCCGTCGATCAGGACCTGCCGCCACGTCTCGCGGAAATCCCTGCCGAAGCACCGGGTCAGTGTAAGCTGTGGCATCTGCCGCAGTTGCTCCAGCACCTGCTGCTTGTTCCGGGCATGGGCCTCCAGCGGATCCGCCAGGTCCTTCGGTTGGGCGACCGCTGCTGTCGAGATCAGAAGTAGAGCGGCCACGACTGCCACCCCACAGCTTTCCCTTTTACCCTTTTCCTTTTTACTTTTTCCTTGCTTCACGTTTCTCTCCTGACACCGAGCCGGCCCGGCAGCACGACGGCCAGGCCGAGGACAAGGACCAAAAGAACCCAGAACCAGATGCGCACGTGCGGCGGGGCCTGCCACGTGAGTGCCAACACGAACGAGACGAGGGAACAGGAGAAGCCCGTCAGCGCGACCAGGGGCAGCCAGCTCTTGAGCCCTTCCGCCTCGGTCAGGCCGGTCATCTTGACGAAGACCCAGAAGCCGCTGTCGTTCATCCATGAGCCCATCATGGAGCCGCCGCCGATGGCGGTCGCCAGCAAGACGGGCGGATACCCGAGACTGTCCAGCGACGGGATCATGGCGGCGACCATCGCCGAGGCGGTGGTCATTGCCACGGTGCCCGAGCCTTGGGCGATCTTCATGATGCTGGCGATGACCACGCCGATGACCAGGAACATGATGCCGCCGGCCTGCTGGCCGGTGCCGCTCTGGAAGAGGCCCTCGATGGCCGGCCCGATCCTGGCGGCCTTGAGCATGGCGCCGAAGGCCCCGCCCGCCGCGGTGATCAGGATGATGATGCCGCCGCTCATCAGTGACGTGTCGATGAGATCCGCCATCCGGGCCTTCGTCAGGCCGCGCTGCATCTTGAGGACCGCCATCGCGATGGCCGCCGAAAGCAGCATGGCGAAATTCGGATTGCCGAGAATCGCCATGATGCCGGCGGCCCGCTGCCAGAAGCGGGGCGCGTCCGGCGGTTGCGCAGCTTGTTCCGTGGGACGTCCGACGTCGGACGCCACACCCGACGCGACCGCAGCCGCGGGACGACCCGTGCTCGACGCCACCGCCGCCGGTTGCCCATCCCTCTTCGCCACGGCGCTGACGGCGGTGTTCAGGGACACCAGCAGCACCGGCAGAACGATCGGGAGCAGAGAGGCCATCAGACCCGGCAACTGGCTGTCCGGCAGGGGCTCAGGCTCCTGCATGCCGCCGCCGATGGGACGCATCGGGATCTTCATCCGGCGGTCCATCCAGGAGGCAATCGCCATGCCCACGAAGGCCGGCGGCACCGCGATGATCGTGGCGAACAGGATCATCACGCCCAGGTCGATGCCGAGCTGTTCCGCCATCACCAGCGGTCCCGGCGTCGGCGGCACGATGGAGTGGGTGATCACCCCGCCGGCGGCGATGGCCAGGCAGTACTTGAGATAGTTCCGTCCGGTACGGCGGTGCATCGACCGCGCCAGCGGCACCAGCAGGTAGAACACCGTATCGAAGAACACCGGGATGGACAGGACAAAGCCGCTGGTCGTCAGGGCCCAGGCGCTGCGCTTCTCGCCCAGCAGCCGCAGGAAGGCGCGGACGATCCGGTCGGCGGCGCCGCTGTCCATCATGCACTTGCCGATGACGACCGCCAGGGCGATGACGATGCCGATGTTGCCCACCGTGCCGCCGAACGCGGTCGCCACGCGGCTGATCTTCTCGGGGGTCTCGCCCGGGGCCAGCAGGCTGACGAGGATGGCCGAGACGATCAGGGCCAGAAACGCGTTCAGACGCAGGACCGCGATCATGAAGATGATACAGAAGATGCCGAGCGCGAGAATGAGCAGTGGATGCACCATACGGTTTTCCTGTCACATCGTTGGATAATGAAGCAATCTCATCACCTTGACCAATTCTCGTTGCAGGTTCTGCAAATGTGTTTCCATCGCCTTCTGGGCGACGGCGGGCTTGCCCGCCAGGACCGCCAGGGCGATGGTCTCGTGTTCCGCCACCGACCGCTCGAGCCGGCCCTCCAGGGTCAACATGCCCAGCCGCAGGCGGTGCCACTGCATGTTGCAGGTGCGGATCACCTGCCGCGCCCGCTTGTTGCCGGCGAGGTCGAACAGAGTATCGTGGAACCGCTGATCGCTGTCCAGCCAATCCTCGAGCCAGGCCTGCTCCTGCGCCGTCTCGGCCGGCCGGACCGCCGCGACGCGCTTCATCCGTTGCAGAGCCTCCCGCAGCCGCCGGCGGCCGTCGGGGTCCGCGCGCTGGCCCGCCCAGCGGGCGACGGCCCCTTCGAGGCAGATCTTCAGATCGAACAGCTCTTCCATCTCGCGGATCGTCAGGATATAGACGCGCTTGCGATGGTTCGTTGTGACGATCAGTCCCTCCTGTTCGAGGCGCTTGAAGGCCTCCCGCACCGGGGTGCGGCTCAGGCCCAGACGCTGCGACAGCGCGGTCTCGGTGACCGCCGCGCCGGGCCGGATCTCCATGCCGAGGATCAGGCCCTGGATCGTCTCGTACGCCTGCTCGCAGGCATGCCTGTTCTCGGCTGTTTTCGTCGCCTCATGGCCCATCACTTCTCTTCCTTCGTGGACCGCTCACGGCTCATCGCAGGGTCCTTGGCGTCATATCGGCCTCGGAAACGCTTGAGTAACTGCTCGCGGGTCTGTCGCCGGCCCTGGCCGTCGCGGAAGACCTCCGTCCAGGGCGGCCGGGTATTGGGATCGACGAGGATCCCGTAGGCCTCGACGTGGCGCGTGTTCTGGTTGCCCAGCCTGGGAATCCAGAGCCCGCCGTACTTCGACGCCATGCGGACCTGGAACGGCTGCAGCGCGAAGACCTTCCAGCCGGGCGTCTCGGCGGGCAGCTTGTCCAGGAGCTTGCCCTGGGGATCGACCGCGTACGAGCCGCCGTTGAAGATCGCCAGCACGATGGGGATCTCGCTGTCGAACGCGCGGGTCGGGATGATGTGCATCATGTCGTCGGCGATGGACACGTGCACGATGACGTGGGCGCCGAG
>VGYL01000499.1 GCA_016872975.1 Planctomycetota bacterium | reverse complement strand
CACCCGAGAGTTTCTTATGAGCGGATCGTGGTTGAATTTCGGTCATTGGGATTTGTTCGGATCGATTGCTCCGCGTCCGCGGTGTGGGATTCGGTGCCTCGGATTCTGTTCGCGAGTCACCTGGGTTCGATGACGGCGACGACGCGGAATCCGCCGGGCGGGACGTCTACCGGGATGACGCGCGTTTCCTGGATGCGGCCTTGCAGCGTGACGTGCAAGTCGTGCCGGCCGGGGGGGACGCGGGTGCGGCAGATGTAGAGGTGGGCCGGCAGGAGGGTCCAGGAACGGGTGTCGGGCCGGTCCAGGGCGAGCAGGGCGGCCTCGGCGGCGAGTGCGGCGAGCGTGCGGGTGGACTCGCCGGACTTGCGGAGCGACTGGCGGGCGGCTTCCGCCGCGGCGGCCCGGGCGATCATTCGCGTCAGGGCGGAGGCGACGATCAGGGGCTTCATGGCCTCGTACTCCCGGGCGATCTCGCTGCCCAGGTTGGTCAGCAACTCGACCGGCAGTTCTTGGCCGCCCAGGCGCACCGAGGCGCTGGAAACGAGATTGTCCCGCCAGGCGAGCTCGGGATAGACCAGGACCTTCAACACGAGGCGGGACAGCAGCTCCGTGTCGCCCGCGACGTGCACTCCCGCCATGCTCAAGGCGGCGCCGATGGGGATGCGCTGGGGGACCCGCAGCGGGACCCGGCCCAAGCCCAGGACCAGGAGGATCTCACCCTCCGCCTCGGGAGCCGGGGGGCGGCCATCCAGCGGGCCGGCAGAGGGGACTGGGATTCGATCCAGGTACGCCCGCAGCCGCGGGCCCCGATAGTCCGCCCGTTGGGAGAGCCGCTCGATGGGTTCGCGCAGCGAGTGCAGGTCGCCGGCATCGAGGGCCTCCTCGTAGTACCGCAAGGCCCGGTCCGGCTCGCCCAACCGCTCGAAGACGAAACCTGCCAGATAGGAGCCGAACGCGGCGGGGCGGGTCTGGTCCAGCGCCTCCAGGTAGGTGCGGGACACGGTGAAACGCCGGGCCTCGACGCCGGCGCCGTTGAGGTCGTTCCGCGCCAGGTAGTTCAATTGGTTCAGGCTGCTGAGGGCCAGCCGCTCGGCGGGCGGCGTGCGGTAGATCCGGGCGGTGTCGCTGTAGATGTACCGGCCGAGCGTGCCGACGGGATCGGTCGCCAGGTCCAGGACCTCAAGCTGCGTCTCGGCGGCGGTGAGGGTCCTCGCACTGCATTCGTACTGGCCGGTCGCCTGAAGGAGGACCGCCCGCTCCAGCACGGCCAGCGAGCGGGCGGCGGTCCACCGGTCGGGCAGCTCGCACGTCGGGGCGTCCAGGATGCGGTTGAGCCGGAGGATGCCGGCGTGATAGTCGCCCGCATCCACCGCCTGATAAACCCCGACGGCCCTCTCGGTGTACGTCGGGCACCCGCCGCACAGCAGCACAACGGTCAGGACCCCAAGCGCTCTGCGGATGCAAACCGAAGGCCCATGGCCGAGAGAGTTGCCCTCTTGGTGCCCTCTCGACTCCGCTCGGGACAGGCTGCTTTCGGTCCTTCGTTCCCGGGACACGGAAAATCCCTCTCTCAAAAGAGATGGCGTCTCGCGCAAAAACGCTACGCCTGATGGACTCTGACAGACAACTTCGGTAATGGCTAAGCCTGAGGCTCCCAAGGGCCCTCTTCGTAGGTCGTGCGTCCTCGCACGACGTCTTCGGCGAGCGGGGACGCTCGCCCTACGAAGACCGGCCTTCGGCCGGTTCGGATGGCCGAACTTGATCGTATAGGAATTTGTTTTTGTGGATAACTCCTGTGCGGTTGGCCACACAGCCGACCCAGCCCCGCCCTATTCTTCCAGAGGATCTCTGGAAGAATAGGGCGGGGCGAAAGACAATAGGCCAGCGATTTATCGCTGGGTCACCAGGCACTACGCCGGAATGAGTCCCGGCAGGGACGACAGAACCCTGCCGGCCGGCCCCGGCTTTCTTTCGCCCCTACGGGGCTGGGTATGGCGTTGGACCTTGGTACCCACCGTTGAAACGGTGGGCTATTGTCGGTCGTCCCTGACGGGACTATCTTGGGTCCCCGGCTTAGCCGGAATAAGTCTTCATTAGGGCGGGGCTTGCCCCACCGGTTCTTCTGCCCGCCGCTTTCGGTGGGGCAAGCCCCACCCTACGATTCCCGCTCCTGGTGGGGCAAGCCCCACCCTACCGATCTTCCGCATCTCGGCGTCTCTGCGCGAGTTGCTCGGGCTCGCGCGAGGCCGGACTGTTGGATCAGCCGATCAGGGCCTTGCTGCGGGTCGCTTCATTCTGGAAGCGGATCAGGCCGGTCTCCACTTCGATGACCTGGAGGATCAGGCTGTACTGGACCCGGCGCGTCCGCTTGAGGCGCTCGTCCACGCTCGTGATCCGGCCGGTCACGAAGTAGCGGGCCCCCAGTTGCCGGCCCAGCTTGCCGGCGGTGGCCGGGTCGTAGATATCGCTCTGGCGCAGGCGCAGCTCGCGGACGAGCTCCTGCTGCCGCTCGCGGCTGACCATGTCCACCTGCCGGGAATTGACCAGATACGTCTCGATGGAGGACAGCAACGCGGCGATCTGGTCGTCGATGTGCTGCGTGGTGGCGTTCTGGATGGGCCAGATGGAGACCAGGGGCGGCGTCGGGGCCTGCACGATCGTCTCCTGCCAGATCGCCGATTTCATGAAGGCGTTGACATTGGTGCGGGCGAGATACTCGAGATCCTCGCGGTCGAGCACGACGCTCATGGCGGGCTGATCGAGATCCTCCCGGCCCGTTCCCGGCCCGCCGCGCACGGCCCGGGGACCGCAGCCGCAGACCGCGACCACGCCCAGCGCCAGAACGCACCCCAACCACATTCTTCGTGACTTCCGATGTCCAATACGGCTCATTCCTGTACCTCCCTCTTGCGACTCGTTGCGAAACGCGGCGTGCGATGGCATCGACCGCCGATCCTATAGCGATTCCTGTTTATGCGTACGCACCGGAAGTATACCTGATCGTGCCCGCGCGGGCAATCCATCCCGTTCGCAGTGTGCTCGTAAGAGCATAGTCCATGAATCATCGGCAGGATGGCGGTGCCACGAGACCTCACAGGCATCCGTCCGAGCGTGCTACTGCGACCAGCCCGGCAGGGAGACCGTTGCCTGGTAGTTGGAGTAGTTGTACAGCGGATTGCGGATGGGCTTGTAGAGCTTGCCGGTTCTGGGATTGTCGCTTTGGGTGTAGACCCAGATCTCGTGCGGGTCCCAGAGGACGATCTCGTCCCGGCAGTCGCCCGTGATATCCAGGACTGCGTAGCACATATCCGGATGGCCGTCGGCGGGGAAGCGGACGACGCAGCGGCCCCAACCGTCGAACAGGCCGCCTGCCTCGACGTTGGGGGAGAGCACGAAGTACTCCGGCGGCCGGCCGGTCCAGTTGATCGGCAGACACATGCTGCCGTGCTGGCAGGGCTCGCAATCGTGATAGACCTCGCCCTGGGCATCGTAGAAATGGAGGATGCCCTGGTTGCCCCAGAAGTTGATGGAGACGGTCTCCAGGCCGGGCAGGTCCGTGCGGAAGTCGGCGGTGGCGGGATTCTGCACGTGGCCGAGGCGGTGGTGCTTGAGCACGTTGCCTTTCATGTCGGTGAAGAAGATCCCTTCGTCGCTGGCGGCACAGAGCAGACGCAGCGGGTCGCCCGGCGCGAACCGGACGATGGCAACGCCGTCGGCGTGGTCCCGCATCTTGCCGTCCAGGGTCCATAGACGCGTCCCGTCAGGGCCATAGAGCGAGTAGCCGATGGCCAGTTCGTCCCTGCCGTCCCCGTCGATGTCGTAAGCAAAGGGGTAATGGCCCGTGTTGCAGGCGGCGTCCCACAGGGGTTCCAGGCGGTCGTTCAAGACCCAGAAGTGGTCGTAGCGGGTCTTGATGACGATGTCCCGCGCGTCGCCGGTCCCGCGCAGATCGCAGAAGAACAGCGAATCACCCAGGATGCGCGGGAACCTGTCGTACGGCGGCTTCGCGCCCGCCGGGGTCTGCGGGGTCGGGGTCTCGTACTTGGTCTTGCCCGTGGCGCCGTCGGCGACGATCAGCTTCATGTTCATGCAGTAGATCACTTCCGTGCGGCCGTCGCCGTCGAGGTCGTGGATCTGGAAGGCGACATCGTTGGTCAGGTGGTTCTTCCATGCGTCCGGCTGACCGATCCGCCAGAGGATCTTCCCGTCGAACGTCATGGCGGTCAGGCAGCTCAGCTCGCTGTTGCTGTCCTTGGGCCCGTGGTGGACCATCTGGCCGATCAGGATGTCGATTTGGCCGTCATTGTTGAGAGCGCCGAAGCGCAGGTTCCGGCCGACGCCGAACCCGCCCGTCTCGACCTTCTTCCACAGGACCGGGCGGGGAATGGCCGCCTGCAGCTCGGCCAGCTCCCGCGCGCGGGCGGCCACGCGTTTCGTGAAGCGCTCCTTCTCCTCGGGCGTGGCCAGGACCGCGACGTTCTTGTACCGCGTGGGCACATCGGACATCAGGGCGATCCTGCCCTGCAGGTAGGTCTTGTCCTCGGCTTCGAGCACGACACCGTCGCTCAGTCGTGCCCGAATGCGGTCACCATCTACATCCACTTGGGCGGTCAGATACCTGCCGGGTGTCCAGGAGCAGGCCTTCTCCGCCAGGACCACTTCATGCGGCTTGTGGAAGGCCGTCTCATGGCGGACCATCTTGAGGATGGCCTTCTGGCCCTGGACGCCGAAGAAGTAGTAGCAGCGGCTGTTCCGATAGCGGAATACGATCCCGCTCTGGGCCTTGTCCGCGGCGGGTGCGAAATCGACCGTCACCCGGTAGTTCTGCCAGAGCGGGTCGCCGGCCACGAGCATGGGGTGCGTGAAGCTCTCCCGGTTGTCGTGGGACTGGTGCATCACGCGCGTGCCGTCTTCCTCGAGGAGCCGCCAGGCCCGCTGCGAGCCGTCGGACTTGAACGCCGACACCGCCCAATTCCCCTGCGGGGCCGCCTCGCGGAGATAGTGGTACTCCGTATGGGCGCCGACCACGTCGAAGATCAGGCCGAAGCGCATCCCGGCGAAATCGTCCTGGAGCAGCTCCGCCGTAGGCGTGCCTGCCTGGGCATATGTAGTAATGACTGTCCCCGTGATAAGACATAGAAGTGTCCAGGGGACCCTGATGGGCGAGCACACCGGTTCTTTCTGCAATCGCATGTTCGACCTCCATAGGATGGATTGAGAGTCTACCCGACACCGCATGGTACCGCCGTATTGGAGTCGCGCCAATCTTCGGCATATCCGAAATTCACCCAATGCGTTTCGACGAACAAGATCGGTAATCCAGCCGGGCGTTGCGAGTTGGCCTGGTTCGGAGTTCTGCCTTATGAGTTTTGACGAACAAAACCGGTAATTGCGCCGCCCCCGTCGTTTCGCCGATGTGCCTCGCGCCAGGCAACGTGTGGTTGTAGGGTGGGGCTTGCCCCACCGGGAAGCCGGACCCAAGGAAAGC
>VGYL01000498.1 GCA_016872975.1 Planctomycetota bacterium | reverse complement strand
CGGAGAAACCCGTTTTCTTCGAGAAAACGGGTTTCTGAACGCTCAATAGCTCAGCCCGCCGTCCCCGGCGGGCGTGGACAAGCCGCCGAGGACGGCGGCTGGAGCGAGGACATGAGGATTCACGATACCCCGTTCGTCACATTTCACATTTGTGTTGACGTGGTTTCTTGCGCCTGTCGCCCGCTGTGGCCTCTCCGGCCAAGGGCGGGACTGACGGCGGCTTGCGCCCTCTCCGGTCGGCACCTTCCAACACGGACCGTCGGCCCGCAACGCCCAGAGAAGACGGACGACGCGTGGCCGCCCGAACCCCGTCGGGGGCTTGACGATGGGCTGGGGGCACTTTACGGTTGACAGGATGGGCACGGGACGTTTCAATAGCCCCGCCTGCGGAAGATGACCTTGCAGGGCCACGTCTGCGAGAGTCTTGGCCGCGGTCAGAGACGCCCCTCGTCCCTTTCTGGTCGCTGCCAGGTGTCAAGAACTGCCCCGTCCGTCGCCACCGCGCACGCCTTCCCCGCGAATTCGGTGACGGTTTTGCGATTCAAGGATGTGAAACCATGAAATCCGTCCCTATCCTCGTCGCCCTGCTGCTGGTGCCGCTGGAGCGGCTGCTGCAGACAGACCTGCTGGGCCGGCAACGGCCACCGGGCCCATTCGAGGTGGGGCCGCTCGTCAGTTTGCCTTTGGACGGCTCGGTGGTCAAAGTCGATCCTCGACAAACGCGAAAGTGGGGAGGCCCTGAAAGGAAACGCAAGATGAGAGCGAGCTTGCTGACGCTGCTGCTATCAGGCTATGCAGGAACTGCCGCGGCACAGAGGGTCCCGGCTGCCAGAGACTGGGGCGCGATGGCCGATGAGGTCAGGCAACGGCCGGAATTGGCGGAACGGCTCAAGGCAGTGATCGCCTCGGCTCGCAAGGTGACGGCGACGCCCATCGTCAAGCGGGTCTACCATTACGCCGACATCGGCAAGGACCGCACATGGCTGGACGGCCGGGCGAAGTTCATGGACGGCCAGCCGCGCCAGGAGTGGTTCGGTCTGGCCATGTCCGACTTCGGGACCAGCGGCACGATCCTGTCCGAACTCCCGCTGTTGGCCTTCGCCTACCGTTGCACTGGCGAAGACGTGTTCCGCGCGCGAATCATCAGTCAACTGGAGGAAACCGCCACTTGGTCGCCGTTGCAGCGCCCGGGCTGGCAGCTTTGCACGCCGGCGCCCGACCCGGTCCCGGCCGATTACTGGGACGGCAGTTGGCTCGCCACCGGTCAGAGCGTGCGGGGCATCGCCGACACGCTGGAATTGATGCCGGCGGGAAACGTGCCACCGGAACTAATGGACAAGCTCCGCGCGCTGCTGTGTGCCGAGATCAAGACCGTCGCCGAGGACTGGAAGCTCAAGCGCGGCTGGTTCCGCGGCGGCAAGGGAGTGCCGCAGACCAATCAATGGGTGCTTCCCACCGAGGGGCTGATCCGTGCCTGCCTGGTGCTGGGCAAAGACCGGTATGCGGCGGAGTATGAACTCGGCGTGACGAATCTGGTTCGCGCGCTCGACGTCCAAGGCAAGCAGGGCGAGTTCAACGAGGGCGTCGGCTACGCCATGTTCACCGTCAGCTCGATGCTGGCCGCGGCCCATGCCATGTCCGCGCAGGGCGACGCTCGCGCGCTCGAACATCCCTTCCTGCGCTGCTTCCCAACCTGGGCCGTACACCACCTGCAGCCCGGCCGCTTCCGGGTCAACTGCTTCGACGCAGGCGGCGCCAGGACGCCACGGAACGACGGCGGCACCCGGCAACTGCTGGAGTCCCTGGCGGTCTTCGCTCAAAGCCCAACCGCGGGCTGGGCGCTGAGCAACCTGTACGACGGCCCGACCAACGATCTGGCGGGCCTGCTGGCTGGCATGGCCACGGTCCCCGCCGATGCGCCGCCGTGCTTCGCCTTCTACGACGGCCCGGCGCGACGAGCGAACTGGCGCAGCAGTTGGGCCGACGACGCCGACGGCGCGTGGGTTCGTGGCGGGCACCCCCTGGACGGCCACGACCACTTTGATCGCGCCCACGTAAACTACATTGTCCGCGGCAAGCCGCTGCTCATCGAAGCCGGCACTCCGGGCTACGACAACCCCGCGATCCACACCCTGTACTCCACCGTCGTTGGGCACAACGTGCTGGAAGTGGAAGGGCTCAAGCCGAAGAAGGCGCCAGCACCGATGAGTGTCACCCGTCTCGACGCGAGCGGTGGAGACCTGACGGTGGACGGCACCGCGTGCTACCCCGGACTGAAGCAGTGGCGGAGACGGGTCAATTGGGACCAGTCCCAGTTGGTGGTGGAAGACCAGGTGGCGGCGCCAGACGACAAGCCGGCTGTCATGCTGTTCCGCTGGCACCTCGGCACCGACCAGCCGGCCAAGATCAGCGGCGAGGGATGCAACTGGCAGGTCGTGTGGCCGGACGGCACGCTGGCACTGACCAGCTCCGTGCCGCTGACCGTCACTCAGCAGAACCTGCCGGACAATACCGTTTCCCTCGGAAGGAAGGACAATGGCTGGGACTTCATGCACACCTGTGTTGTGGTCCGCACGGCCCAAAGCGTGCCACGCGCTGACCTCACAACGACCGTCCGGGGCGCGCGCTGACGGCATCTGCCGCCAGAGAAATGACTGCGCTACTCCGGGCACGGCCACGTGTAACCAAGGCTCTCAGGCAGAAACGACATGAAACACACCCTCACACTCCTCACCATCCTGCTCCCGACGCTGCTGCCCGCGCTGCACGCCGCCGACCTCGATCTCACCGAAACGCTGCAACTCCCCGAATGCCACAGCATCGGCTGGGTCAACGCCTGGGTGAAGGCTGATCCACAGGCGATGGGCAAGGGCTGGGATGGCGTGCTGGATGAAGCCAGATGGGGAACGCCGTCACCGCAACAACTGGTCGTGCGCAATTGGGACATCCAACTCACCGACGAGCAGTGGCGAGAGGCCGTGAAGCAAAAGGGCGAAGGCAAGAAGGAGGATGTGAGGTTCGATCTCTGGCTGCCCGGCAACATCCCGTATGCGAAAGGCCTCGTCGTCATCTCCGGCCACGGCAGCGGCGAAGGGCTTTTTCGTCGTCCTGACATGCGGGAACTCGCCCGCGAACTGCACCTGGCGCTCTTCAAGTTCATCGGCAATCCCATGCAGCGCGGCTTCTGGCCGAAAAGCCTGCTCTACGAGCGCCTGAGGGCCTTCGGGCAGAAGTCCGGGCATCCCGAACTCGAACATGCGCCGCTGTTCCTCTACGGCCACTCCAACGGCACCGGCTTCTCCGCCATCTTCCCCGCCACCGAGAGCGCCCGCGTCTGGGCCTGGGTGTCCATGCGGCCAGGCATCACCTTCCAAGTCTATCAACCCGGCGCAGCGCAGGTGCCCGGCCTCGTCATCTTCGGCGAGGACGATCATTTCCTCGCCCGGCCCTCCAAAGAGGAGAATCTCGCCGTCGTGCCGCTGATGCGAAAGAAACACAACGCGCTCTGGAACTTCGCCGTCGAGCCGAAAACCGGCCACGGCCCCGGCGAGAAAACCTGGCCGCTGGTCTTCTCCTTCCTGCGGCATTCCTGGGCGGCGCGCGTGCCGGCCGATGGCGACCCGCACAAAGGCCCGGTGACGCTCCGTCAGCTTCAACCCGAGCAAGGCCACTTGGGCCAGAATTGGGACCCGGCAAGAGGCGGCTATCAAACGCTGCCGATCGCGCCGTTCGCCAGTTTCCCCGGTGACAAGACGGTCGCCTCCTGGCTGGTCAACGCCTCGTATGCCGCCGACTGGCAGACGTTTCAACGCGAGGGCCAGTTGCGAAGCCAACACGCCGCGCCGGACAGTCACAAGGACTCAAGGAAATGACGATGAAGGGAACGAAGATTGGGCTGTTGTGTTTTGGGCTGCCGATATTCTTCGCCAGTGAGGACATGGCCGCGCAACCGGCGGGCATGGTCAATGACGGTTCGGACCGCCTGACGGTCATCAACTGCGCGGACACGCCGGTGTATGCAGCCGCTCTGGCGCTCCCGGCGAAGGTCCTTTATGCCGCGCTCAACCTGCCGGCGGGCACGCCGCTCCAGGCGGTCACAACCGCGGGAACGAGCGTGGCGCTGCTTCCGGGCGTGGAGAACGGCGAGGAGGTCGTGCGCGCCCATCTTTCGCTCAAGCCTGGCGAGCGCGTGGCGCTGAAACTGGGGCCGGCGGCGAAGTGGGGGAGCGCGGAGCAGGTCTGCTCGGCCGTGTTCGACGCCGCGTCGGGCAGCGCCTCGCTGTGCAACGGGGTCGTGGCGTTTGAGTATCGCGCAGGGCAGTGGAATCTCTCGTTTGACGGGCCGATGGCCGACGCCATCGTCGAGCGCGGGGAACGCCGAATCCTGGCCGGATGCCGGCTTGACGCATGGCTCGATGCGGAACGGCGGGGGCGGCTGATGGGGATTGCCCCGAAGGCGATCCAGGAGATGGGCTTGATCCACGTGCGCGAGGCCCGGCTGATCGGCGGCGAAGCCAGGGCGAATCCTGACGGCTCGGCGACGCTGAAGCTGATCAAAGGATTTGACGGCTTCGCGAAAGGCATCACTTGGACCGAGACTTACGCGCTTCTCCCCGGACAGCCGATTGTGACCTATCGCACCGTTTTTGAGACCCGGGGCGACTCCACGCGCTACCTGGCGTTCGTCGAACTGGGCGGCGGGATGCGCGGGGGCTACGGCAGCCTTCTGCGCGGCCAGAGGCGGTTCAAGTATGAGGACCCCAAGGCCCCCAACCGCATTCTGCTCGCCGGCAACGAGAACGCCTACACTCGCATCGGCTGGCGCGCGGAGAAATGCTGGGTGGGCATGGAGTCGGAACTGGGCTGCGGCATCGGGTTCTCGACCACGAAAGAGGTCACACGCGCCCTGCCGGGCAGCAGCGTCTGGTCCCTCGGGAACGCGGGATTCTTCGTTCGGCTGGTTGACGCCGAGCAGGAGAATTTCCCGTACGAATTCGTCCCCGGACGTCCGCTCGATCTGGGCCTGGCCTTCGTCGCGGCTTGCGGCCAGGTGGGCATCTGGAATCAGACGCGCCAGCTTTTCGCGGCCATCACGCGCGGCAAGACGCCCCGGCTGGCCGCCTCGTACGCGGTGTACCTGGGCGACCAGCCGCTGCAACCCGCGGAGGTGGGCGTCTTCCGCGATGAAAAGCTTGCCGGAACGGGCACGACGCGCCGCGCGGCGCTGGAGGTGGACTTCCAGCGCGCGTACCGACTGTCGGCCAAGGCCGAGCAGGCGACGGCCGACAATCCCGTCACCATCAGCGCGCGCCTTCTGGGCGCGCCGGGCGAACCGATCGCGGCGATGACGCTGGATCGGCCCGGCGAGAAGGAAGTGGACTTCACCGCCGTCACCCAGTGGGCCGGCAAGCGCCAGGCCTTCACGCTGGAAGTGCTACAACCGAAAGGCGCGCGCCTGGCGGCGCTGGTCCTGGAGCCTGCGGGGCTCCCCCCACTCGA
>VGYL01000497.1 GCA_016872975.1 Planctomycetota bacterium | reverse complement strand
GAAGAGGTAATGCTCGCCCGGGGCGGCCTCGCCGAGGTAGATGGAGTAGTTGTCGATATTGGCCTTGTCGATCATCTGGAGCACGCCGGGCCAAGTCGCCGCGTGCAGCTTCTTATACTCGGCGATGTTCTCCGCCGGGATGGCGATGACTGCCCCGTGCCGCTGCACCTGGGGCCGGCCCGCCAACGGGCACCTGGAGCCGGGGCAGCTCGAACAGCCGCCCGCCGGCAGGAACGAGACGGAAGTGACCAGCAGAAACGCGAGAGCGAAACTCCCTTTGCGTACCATGAACAAGCCTCCTTAGCAAAGACCGAAGCTACCTATTTCAACAGTCCGAAAAACCGCGCGGTGGTCGGCGTCGCGAAGACGGCGTAGAGCAGGACCATGATCACCAGCAGCCCGCCGGCCATCAGCTTGTAATTGAGAATCCCGCCCCAGCCGGCGTCCTGCAGGGCCTCCAGCGGATTCTTCCAGACCAATCGCTCGCTCTGGGCCGTGTGCGTGTGCGGCCAGAGCAGCGAGGTCACCACCAGGATCAGCGAGCAGATCACGAACAGCCAGAACGACGCCATCATGAACTGCACGTTCCAGCCGGTGGACTCTTTGAACCAGTCCAGCAGGAAGACCGTCAGGCCCAAGAGCGAGCCGATGGCCAGGGTGGCCAGGGCGCCGCGACTGGAGGCCCGCCGCCAGAAGACGCCCCACAGGAAGACCGTCGTGATCGGCGGCGCCAGGTAGCAGATGACCGTGTTCGAGCCCCTGTAAATGCTCTCGAACCGGGCGATGAACGGCGACCAGACGATGGCCAGGACCATGGCCACGCCGGTCGCGACCCGGCCGATCATGACCAGTGTGCGGTCCGGCGTCTCGGGCCGCCAGCGCCGGTACAGGTCGTAGCTGAACAGCGTCGCGATCGAGTTCAGGGCCCCGGAGACCGTGCTCATCAACGCCGCCAGCAGGGCCGCCGCCAGAACCCCGCGCATGCCCGTCGGCAGCAGTTCCAGGATCATGTGCGCGTACACCGCGTCGGATTTCGCCTTGAGCACCTTGCGCTCGACCAGTGAGGTCATCGTCCGGCTCACTTCCTGTTCTTCCAGGCCGGTTTGCTGCACCACGTGCCCCACACGGACTTCCTTCTCCTGGCCTTCATAGTTCAGGATCGCCTGGTAGACCTTCTGCTCGGTCGCCGAGAGCTCGGCAATGGCTGTCACCTGGGCGGCATCGACCCGCAGGGTGGGCAGGGCACTGACTTTGCCCTGATGCAGCAGGGCCAGCATGATCGTCCCCGGGAACACGAAGATGAACACCGGCAGGATCTTGATGAAGCCCGCGAAGAGCGGCCCGACCCGGGCGTGGTGCTCGTCCTTGGCGCCCAGCACGCGCTGCACGATCGTCTGATCGGCGCACCAGTACCATAGGCCGATAATGGGGTATCCCAGCAGCACGGAATACCAGGGCAGTCCGGCGGGGTCGCTGGCGCCGCGCAGCACGGTCAGCTTGACCGGCTCGACGTGCGCCGCCACGCCCGACCAGCCCCCGGCGTGATACAGGCCGATGGCCGTGATCGAGACGGCGCCGGCCAGCAGGATGATCGTCTGGAGCGACTCCGTCAAGACGACCGCCAGCAGGCCGCCGACGATCGTGTACAGGCCGGTCAGGACCGCGGTGCCGAGAATGCTCGTCATCTTGTCGATGCCGAACATCTCCTCCAGCACGACGGCGCCGGTGTAGAGGGTAAAGCCGATGTGAATCACGATGGCCGAGACGATGGACAGGCCCGCCAGCCAGTCCCGGGCCGCCCGGCTGTACCGCTGCTCCAAGAAGTCCGGCAGCGTCGCGACCCTCGACCGGAAGTAGAAGGGGGCGAAGAACAGCGACAGCGTGATCAGCAGGAACGGGGCCATCCACTCGAAGTTGCCGTAGGCCAGGCCGTTCATGTAGCCTTCCTGGGCCTGGCTGACCAGGTGGATGGTCGAGATGTTCGTGGAGAACAGGGCCAACCCGATCACCGGCCAGGTCAGCGTGCCGCCCGCCAGGAAGTAGCCTCTGCCTTCCTCTCCCTTGCGGCGGCGCAGGCCGACCCAGCAGCCCAGGCCCACGATGACCACCAGATAGAGAATGATCACGGCCAAATCGATCGGCCCGATGGCCATTCTGCCCGCGGCGAGAATTCCTGCCGTCATACCATGCCCCTTCATTGTGTCTGAAGTCCCCCCCCGAATCGAACGTCGATGCAGTATAGTCGCTGGGAGAGAGATTGCAACCCCCGCCGCGTTATTGGCTCATTCTTCCTCGCTGTCGGACGCCAGGACGGTGATCTCCTTCATGTGAACGGCTCTGGGGAACGTGAACGTCGGCTCCTGATGGAACAGGGCCAGGCCGAAGTTGAGCAGGGTGTCGTTGCCGAGCGGGTCGATCTTCGCCGGCTTGAGGAACAGGTTGGCGATCGCCGCCTTCAGGTGCCCGATGGGGCCGTTGCCGCTGGGACGCTTGGAGATCGACGCGACGGTGATGCTCATGCGCGGGTTCTCGCTTCTCTTGAACGTCAGCGAGTTCACCCGGGCCACGATCTGGCCCGACCGGTTCTCGTAGCAATACTCTCCGTCTTTCGCTTTGAGATCGTAGAGGCCGACGGTGACCGGGCTTCTTCGGCCTCTTTCGTTGAACTCCAGCTCCACCTCGGTCACGGTGTGCGTTGCCCCGTCGATCGTCCCCTTGATCCGGATGCGCCCGAAGCCTTCGCCCTCGAAATGGATGTAATCGAGCAGATTCGACAGCGGCTCGCCCTTGTGCTTTTTCGACTCCTCCATCCGCAGCGCGATCATGCCCGCCGGCTCGAAGGCATACCGGCAGAAACCGGCGCCCGACATCTGGAACTCGCAGGATACCGAGAAGGACCGGGAGGCGGCTTTGCGGTGGTAGGAGACGACGCCGACCTGCTGATAGTTCTCGGCACAGATCTCCCGGCGAATGGGCACCGGGGAGATCAGGGGAACGAAGTACATGAACGACCGGATGGGGTTCTTCTCGAACACGTCCTCGTCGTAGTTCAGCCGCACCGTCGGACCGTTGCAGTCGACAACGCCGAGATTTGGGTCCGTCAGCGCCGTACCGTCCACCTGGGCGGCGGGATTCTCCCCGTTACCCGCCTGTGCGGCGGTCTCGATGGGCTTGCTTGGGGAGGCATTCCCGGCCTCCGAGGGGCTGCCCGAGGCGAGCACCAACGCCATAGCCGTCACAATCGCAGATGCCGCGTTCATTTGTTCTCTATGATCTCCTGGAGGACGCCCCTGGCAACGCACCGGTGCACCCGCACCGGCGCCCCATCTTACATCGGCCATACCGGGCGCGAACCTGAGACTGTCTGTGCATGCGGTCCAACCCCCCGGGGAGAGTAGGGATTCAGAAGGGTAAGCAAGCAGTGAGGCACTGAACCCAGCCCTACCCCACTGCCTGCTCGGTGTAGGACCGCGACCATACCCGCCATCGTCCTACCTGGGGCTGCCCGCCGCCAATCCCTGCCGCTGAATCGTTTACTATACCGAATGAGGGAAACCCCTAACAATTGCGCTAAATACCTATTTTTCAGAAAATTTTGCGCCAAAGAAAGGAATACGAGGCGAACGGGGCAGCCTGTTCGCGGGACGGCTCTGATCGACGCCTGTGTCGCGCAGTTGGCCGAGCGCCTGACCGGCCGCCGGAACCCGCGGATCGCTGCGATGCGCCCCGGGCTGGTGGTCGTATCGCGGGCCGGTCCCCACGCCGGCTTGTCCCGCCCGTCGATCGCGCCGGCCGCAATTCCCGTCGCGACGGGCGCCGCGACCCCTTCGGCTCCGCCGGCCGGACCCCAGGAGCAGCCCGGCGCCGAGGTGCGCCCGAGGCCTGGCAGCATGTGGCCGGCCCGTTTCCATCCCTGCCCGCCGCGGCCCGCGTCCAAGCCTGCCCCGACGCCCTCGTCCCCGCCGGGGCCCGGGCCCGCCCCGACGACCCCGGCGTGACCCGCCGTCTCCCCGGAGTCCAGAGGAAGATACAACGGCCCTTGCCGAATTGGCTTTGTTTTTCCGGGGCCTCTTGCATATCTCATGCGTCATAACTCTATTCCTGTGCCGCAGTTAGCCTTCTTTCGGGCCGTCCCGAAATTGGGTTTGTTTGGCGCAGAAAGCGTCGGGCTGGAACGGTGGAACAATAGAACACTGAAATGGTGGGGTATCCCGACCGCGGACTTCTCCTGCTTGACACTTCAAACGTAAAACTGCCCTCAACACTTTACACTTCAAACTTCCAGTGATAAGACGCTTCGCGATGCTGGTATGTTCCACAAACATCGAAAATAGAGCAGAAATTCTGAATTCGCCGATCAGCGGAATCACGCGGAGCCGAAATCAGCAAGACGCCCCGGACTTCAAGGGACTCCCGTCCGGAAGTGAGCAGGGTGTCCCCCCAAACTTCGTTGACCCCAACGACAACTACGAAGAGCCGGCTTTTGGCGCTTGACAATCGGACCAATAACGGGCAACATAAGTATGCCTACACGTATGACGTGGGCAAGCGGAGTTGGGAGTACCGCGTTTGCGCGGGCGGGACGGGTCTTTTCCGCCGCAAGGCGGGACTCCGAACGGCAGTAACAGCGGGACCCGGATGAACGTGCCGGAAACTCGAAGCACGACACCGCGAAAGCGGAGAGATCAATCCGAAACTCGACCCCGCGCAAGCGGGGAGATCGACAGATTGGAATGGCGCAAGTCCAAAACATGTCGTTGCGAGCGAAGCGCGGCGACCTTCCGATCACGGACGTGAATTACCCGCCGGAACTCGCCTACCTGGCGACCGACACCCCGTGTAGGGTGGGCTGTGCCCACCGCTCTGAGCAGATCGTGGTGTGCACAGCACACCCTACAGATTACGCCTACGAGGGGCTGGAGTTCTACATCGACGGCCAGTGGCGCGATGAGATCACGGGCGACCGCGATTGGGAAGCGGCGTCCTTTCCGGTCACCGGCGAGCAGATGACCTGGGCCCAGAAGACCTTCACGGTCAGCGGCGCGGGCCCGCACACGCTCCGGTGGTGCTACACCAAGAGCGGCACCGGGGGCTCCGGCAGCGACTACGACGCCGCTTGGGTGGACTGCGTCCAGTGGACGGGCGCGATGCCGCCGGAGCCGGCCCCGACCGCCTGGGCCACGCTCAACTACGTCTACGACGCCTTCGGCCGCCGGATCGAGAAGAAATACGACGGCCGCACGATCCTCCAGTACGTCTACGACGGCGACCACTGTATCGCCGAATACGACGCCGCCGGCAATCTCAAACGCAAATACCTCTACGGCCCCGGTATCGATGAGCCGATCTGCATGATCGAGTCTTCCGGCACCTACGCCGGCACGTACTACTATCACTTCGACGCCCTCGGCAGCGTCGTGGCCCTGACCAACAGCAGCGGCAACACGGTCCAGGTCTACGAGTACGACGTCTACGGCCGGGTCGGCGCCACCGACGCCAGCCACCCCAACCGCATCCTGT
>VGYL01000496.1 GCA_016872975.1 Planctomycetota bacterium | reverse complement strand
CATCGCCCTACCTCGTTCTGCCCGCCATCGACCACCCGTCGCGAGCAAAAATGATGCCGAGGACCCGCGCGAGAGGAACGGGGTTCGCCGGACGCTTACCTTTGTCTTCGGGTCCTGCGTGTACCAGCCTGCCCGCCAAGGCGAGCGCCTGGGCGGCGGCATGGCGGCCGATCAAATGTACCATCTGGTCCTTCAGATTGTCCCTTTCGAGTGTCATTCGTGGCGCGAATACGGCCGCCTATGTAAGCCTGTCGGTTCCCCCGCAGCCGGCACCGGGCGGCTGTTCCCATCGGCCAGTGATGACAGACTCACACCATTTATGGCTCATCCGGCTTTAGCGTACTTCTGAGTTGAAAGAGCGGACATGCTGACTTATCCAAAGGTCTTGCAGGGGTTAACTCTTGTGGCGTAAGGCTTTATGATCCGGCAACTCCCATCTTCTCGGAGTCATGTCACCATTTTGTCACTGCCATGTATACCAGATGTGTCTGCCATTCACCTTCCGCGCCAAAACCACCGATACAATGGGAATCATGAGAAAGGCATGGGTGTACAAACGAAAGAACACCAAGGGATGGTGGGTCGGGTGGTACGAGGGAGGTAAGAAGAGGGCCAAGGCGTTGCCAGGCAAAGTACTGGCCAAGCACTTCTGCCAGATCAAAGACGCGCCGTTGAACTCGGACGTGTTCACGGGCGCCGTGAACGCCGATTGGCATCAGATGGTTGAGGGGTACCGACAGGCCAAACAAGTGGAAGGGCTTCGGGGCGCGTCCATCCATGAAGCCATGCTAGCTCTGGGGCACTTCGAGCGATTGGTTGGGCCAGACTCATCCAAGCGGATCAATCAGAACGTCCTGGACAGGTTCATTCTGGATCGAGGTAACGAGGTCACAAGAACGACCCTCAATAAAGATATCCGCAATCTCAACGCATTCCTCAACTGGGCCGTCAAGAACCGCTTCATTGCATCAGGTCTGGAAGTCAAGAAAATCAAGGTGGCCCAGAAGCCAGTGAGGGCTCTGACGCCGCAGCAGGTACGAGGCCTGCTCTCGACAGTTTCGAAGTACCCGCCCCTGCGATTGAAGGTACTTCTGGCCGTGACAACTGGCCTTCGTCGCGGTGATATAGAGGCTATTCGCATCGGCGACATCCACTTCGATCGGAACCCCATCACCCCACACAACCGCCAGGCGGGCAAGGCCATGTCGGAACGTCCGATCCCGGAGCAGATCATGACCGAGCTGTCCAACCACGTCACCAAACTCCCTGATGGACAAGAAAGGCTCTTCAACGATAGATTCAGCCCCAAGAAGTGGGAGAAGATTCGAAAGACCATCGGCCTTCCCGAGCTGAAGTTCCACGACCTGCGGAAGACCTTCGCTTCTCTGTTGGCACAAAGAGGCGTGTCGACCGCGGTGCCCCAAAGGCTGCTGGAACACTCGAGCCCGCAGCTCACCAATGAGGTGTACACCAACGTTGATCCGGTGCTGCGCCAGGCAATCAGTCAATTGCCTGTGGCGGACCGGCTGTACGACAGTTCGCCAGGGTGTGCCGAGGATCGTGGCCTATTCTCCGTACCACATGACCTCGCCCCGTGTAGACGACAAATGTGGCCCGCTCCAGATGTCGTGCCCAGTAAGGGGAGGTTCGATTGGGCGGAGCGGGATGGTGTTCAACGGAATCGGGCATTGTCTTGACGTACGAACCCGGGAAGGGTACAATTTTATGGGTCATCACGATCGACTGATGTTCTCAGACTCCGAAGGAGGACCCATGAGACCAGACGGGATTCTGCTTCTCGATGATGATCCTGGACGTGACGATGCGAACCTCCGCGGAGGGCTTCGAGTTCGCACGGGAGCGCACACACAACGCTCTCTACCAGGACACCCCTATCCTGATGTTGACCGCCGTACCCCGGAATACAGGCCTGGATTTCCCGGCGGCGGCCGGGGATGAATCCTGATTGCCGGTCGAGGGGTTTCGCGACAGACCGGCCCAGCCGGAGATGCTCGTGGAGACAGTCGAACGTCTGCTCGATCGGTCGTGAGGCAACATGGAGAACCTGCTCAAGAGTACGAGTCTGATTCAGAGGGCCTACTGGCTCATCAAGCTGCGTTGGGCGGCGATCGGCGCGTTAGCCGCCGCAACGCTCGTGGCCAACAGGTTCCTGGGCGTCTCTCTGCCGGTCTTCACGCTGTATGGGATGGCGGCAGTCCTGCTGGTGTACAACTTCGTCCTCTATGATCTGCTGCGATACTGGACCTGGGAGGGCCGAGAGCCATCCGAGCGCAGAATCGGAGGGATTCTGACGTGTCAGATTTCCGCCGACCTGCTGATTTTGACCATGATCCTGCATTTCTCGGGCGGGATCGAGAACCCCTTCTTCCTGTTCTTCGCGTTTCACATGATGATCGCCGGCGTGCTGCTCTCCCGGCGGCAGAGCTATGTGCAGGCGACGTTGGCGGTGCTTCTGTTCGGCAGCATGGTCGTCCTGGAGGCGGCCGGTGTCCTCCGCCACTACCGTCTGGACGGCTTTGCCGGACACGGGCTCTATCGGGATTGGACCTTCGTTTTCGGTACGCTGTTCGTATTGACCGTGACCTTGTACCTGCTCGTCTATATGACCACGTCCATCGGCGCGCAGCTTCAGAGGCAACAACAGGAATATGAGAACGCCAACCGGCAACTGGAAGGGAAGGACCGGCTCAAGAATGAATATGTTCTTCGTTTGACCCACGATATCAAGGGACACCTGGCCGCCGTCCAGAGCTGCCTGGAGATCGTGGTCACCGGGATGGTGGGACCGCTCACGGACAGACAGAACGACCTGGTCGAGCGGGCCTATCGGCGCGCCTCCAAGTGCCTGGCCTTCATCACGGCCCTGTTGAAGCTGACCCGCATGAAGCTGACCGGGCGCCTGGAAATGGAGCATTTTTCGCTGCGCAATTGCATTTTCAATGCCTTGGCCGCGGTGCAGAACCAGGCGCAGGGTAAGTCGATCCTCGTGGGCCACCAGATCGATCCGTCCGTCGATGAGGTCTTCGGGGAAGCCGTGCTCGTGGAGGAGACGCTCACGAACCTGCTGTTCAACGCCGTCAAATACACGCCGAACGGCGGAACCGTGCGGCTGGAGGTCAAGCAGGACGGCGCCGCCATCGAGGTCAGCGTCGCGGACACCGGCATCGGCATTCCCGAGGCGGACCTCCCGCACGTGTTCGAGGAATTCTATCGGGCCTCCAACGCGCGGGCGCTCGAGCGGGACGGCACGGGCCTGGGCCTGGCCTTCGCCAAACAGGTGGTCGAGAGACACGGCGGGCGGGTCTGGGCCCGGAACAACCCGGCCGGCGGGGCCACGTTTGGATTTCTCCTGCCGCCGAACCCGCCCGGGCCGCGGGCCTGACCTTCACCGGCCAATGTCACGTCAATATCCGGTGTCCATTCTGTGGAACCCGCCGCCCGGCGGCGGGCCGCCCATCAAAAAAGTTTTATACAGGAAAATTTTTTATTCCTCTTTAACTTCTTTCCGGGCAAGCAGTTAGCTTCACGGCAACCGGTGCTTCGCACGTCTAATCCACTTGACATCACGTGGCGGGCCTTTGTAGAGTGCAGACAACTGTCTGTGAATGTGAGCACAATCACTTGGAACTGGACCGATGCGTTACCGCAAGATTCCAGATGAGACAGTCCGGCGCCTGCCGGCGTACCTTCGGGGCGCGATGCACCTGTCGCGCGGCGGGGTTGTCAGCACCTCCAGCCAGGAACTCGCCGCTCTGCTCGGGGTCGAGCCGTGGCAAATCCGCAAGGACTTTTCGTACTTTGGCGACTTCGGGACCCCGGGGGTCGGCTACGATCTGGGTCACCTGATCAGCCGGGTCAACAAGATCCTGCGCCTCAACGTGGGACACAAGACGGTTCTGGTCGGGGTCGGCAATCTGGGCTCCGCGCTGCTGGCGTTCCCCGGGTTTCGCACCTACGGCTTCGAGATCGCGGCGGCGTTCGACATCGACCGGCGCAAGATCGGCCGGCGCAAGGCCGGCGTGCTGATCGAGGATGTGGCGGCCCTGGCGGGCCTGCGGGCCCGGGGCATCCAACTGGGAATCCTGGCCGTGCCGGAGACCGCGTCCCAGAAAACGGCCGAGGCCCTGGTGAAGGCGGGTATCAAGGGCATTCTGAACTTCGCGCCCCGCCGTATTGCCGTGCCGCGGGGCATCAAGGTGATTACGATCGATATCGCGATGGACTTGGCGCGCCTGCCCTACTACGTGCCGGCAGGCTGAGCGCTGGAACGATAGGTGGTTATGGAAACGGCCTTTATCAGCAAGCTCAAGCCGCTCCTCGATGCGATTGCGGCGACCATGGAGGTCTACCTCCCCGCGCAGGCCGGCGAACACGAGGCGTGGCGCAAGTACCAACCCCAGGGCACGGTCGAGCTCCAACTGAACGCGATTCGCACGTACGCCCCGGTGAAAGAGTTCCTGTTTCCGTTGCGGGAGCTGGCGGCGGTCTTTCCCGCGCCGGCCCGGCCGACGCCGGTGCGGCCCTTCGCCTTTTTCGGCTTGAAGGCCTGCGATCTGCGCGCCCTGGAGATTCTCGATCGGGTCTTCCTGGAAAAGGAGTTCGAGGACCCCTTCTACGCCGCCCGGCGGGAGAAGATGTTCACCGTCGCCTCGGACTGCGCTGCGCCGGGGGAGAGCTGCTTCTGCAACGTTCTGGCGGGCAA
This sequence comes from Planctomycetota bacterium, assembly GCA_016872975.1. Taxonomy (GTDB): domain Bacteria; phylum Planctomycetota; class Phycisphaerae; order Sedimentisphaerales; family Anaerobacaceae; genus PLanc-01. The sequence continues at coordinate 798 of VGYL01000496.1, read as the reverse complement.
GCCCTACCCCGAGAGCGGGTTCGATCTGAATGTCGCGCAGGTTGCCGACGGCTTTCTCGTCCAGCCGGGCTCGGCGCAGGGCAAGGGCTTTTTGTTCACCCACGCGGCACTGTTCGGCGACGTGCCCGATGCGCTCCTGGCCGAGCAAGCCCAGCGCCGACAAGCCGCCGAGAGCCAACTGGCGCAGGCCACACGCGATTTCCCGTTGCCGGCGTCCCTCGGGGACATCGTGGAGCAGGGCTATGGTTCCGAGGTGTTCGACGAACAGGCCCGCACGTGTGTCGAGTGCCAGGCCTGCACGCGGATCTGCCCGACGTGCCACTGCTTCTACCTGTACGACACGAGACAGCAGGAGTACTTCGGGGTCCCCAACGCCAAATTACGCGTTGGGGGCCCCTTCGCCAAGACGAAGATCTGGGACAGTTGCCTGCGCCTCGGGCATGCCCAGGTGGCCGGCGGGGCCAACCCGCGCCGGCTTCTGGGGGACCGGCTGCGGCACCGGTTCCTGCATAAGTTCGTCTACTTCCTCGAACGGTACGGGATCGACATGTGCGTGGGCTGCGGCCGCTGTGTCGATGCCGAGACCGGGAATATCGATATTCGGACCGTGTTGAAACTGCTGCATGATGAGCTTCTGGCCCAAGGCCACAAGCCCGCGAAGGCCGTCCCATGACACGCAACCTCTATCAGCCGGTCAATGCCGAGATCGCCGAGACGATCGACGAATCGCCCACGATCAAGAGCTTCGTGATCGTGCCGGAGGCGCCGTTCCCATTCGACACGGGCCAGTTCGTCGAG
>VGYL01000495.1 GCA_016872975.1 Planctomycetota bacterium | reverse complement strand
CCAAGCAGCGCACCCAGGATGGTGAAGCCGAGCGCCCGGCCGAAAGCTGGCAGGGTGAGCGTACTCTTCACGGCCATGAACGCCAGGCTGCCGGCGACGCCGCCCAGCAACCCGCCCGCCGCACCGAACAGCACCCGTCGCCAGGAGCGAATCAATAGTCCTTCTCCGGCGCCCACGGTGATGCCGAAGAACGCCCAGCCGGTCGCACGAACCCACATCCGTTGAGCGAACCCCTGGAACAAGGCCTCGCCCACCAGCAAGCCGAGCGCTCCCCCCAGGAATCCGGTTGCCAGGCCGCCGGCCAGGCCGCGCAGGGAACGTCGCCAACTCCCCTCGACCACACCCACGAATCCGCCCATCAGCGCGCCGACGCAAATCCCGATCACAGCGCCGTTCAGCAGGGCGTCCAGGTATGGGTTGGCCGGTTCGACTTGCAAGACGCGATCGAGCAGCGCCCAGGCAGCCAGTCCGCCCCAGGCGCCGGTGAGACTGCCGTAGATCATCTTCAGGAACAGCGACATATGCCTGCCCTCCTTCGCTCAACGCACGATCCCCTTGGCGAGAACCGTGACGGATCGAGATTCCCTGGCGTCGCCAGGCAGCAACATGGCTTGCACGACCCCGTTGTTCACCGGCGATTCGGCGAGAACGCGCCACGACACCTGGGTGTAATCGCCGCCGGCAACGACCGATTGCTCGGCCGGCGACCCTGCGACCAACGTCAGGCCGAGGGGCAGCGTCAGCCGGACCGTCTGGCCTGGCTGCGGGTTATTGACCAGCGCCGTGATCCAGAATGTCTCGCCCTGTCGCACGGTCCGGCTGAAGGTCAGGCTCAAGGTCGGGTTCTTGCTCTCGGTGCTGGAGATGCCCCCCAGACCATAGTAGGTGATGATCGTGCGGGCCTGGCCCGGAGAGAGCGGCTGTGGGTTGAAATAGAGACCCACCGCGCTGTCGGGTACGCCCCTACCGCAGCGACGCAGAGGATGACCGGCGCCTCCGAGAGTCGCATAATAATCCCACTTCTCGTCCGAGTTGCACCAGGCCGAAATCACAAGCCGGTCCGGCAGCGTGGCATCGGCGCCGCGCAGGGTGAAGTGGACGATCACGCCTGGCGCTGTCAGATTAGGCTGTTCAAGCGCCTGGATGAAGTCCGGCACATCAGCCTCGCGCAAGTCCAGCCCGTTGCCGGTGATGTCTGATCGGCCGGGCACGACGAATGGCACGCCGTCGTTGCTTCCGATCAGCGTGTCCAACATGATGCGCAGACCAATCTCCCTGGTCGAGCTGCCCTTGTTGGTCAGGACGTACTTGATCTGCACCGTATCCACGCGGCCGGTGTTGCTGCCGTACACGTACGACAGATCTTGCATTGCTTCGATGTCTTTCGCGGTCCAGACCGACCGCAGATGGCCGTTGTCCCAGTGCGGCGACTCGGTGAACCGGCCCGCAGTGCTGGCGCCGTAGATCGGTGTGTCGCCATCAATCCAGATGCGCGTGTTGTGCGTTTTCCCCTGGAGGCTGAACGTCAGTAACTTCTGGTCGTCGGCTGGCGTGTCCGGATCTCCTGTCTTGGAGCGCAGCCCAAACCGGCCGCTGGATGGATCGTACCCTATCTCGACCACAGCCAGACGATAGTCGGCCGTCGGCGCGGAGGTTGGGATGGGCGCCAGAGGCGCTGTCACGATCGGGGGCGTCGGCGTCACGGCCGGCCGGCCGCGGTCCGCGAAAAACGCACCGGTCAGGAGCGCCAGGAGACCCACTGTCAGCACGCCGATGATCAGACCATGCCGCAACGCGTACGGAATACTGCGGCCGCCAGCGCGCGGGACGCGTGATGGCGGCGGGCCGGCCGCAGGAGGGGCCGGGGCAGGCTGCGGGATCGGCGGCGGAGCTGCCGGCGCCGCGAAAGGCGGCGCTACAGATGAATGCACAGGCACGGGTTGTTGCACGCCGCAGGCCGCGCAGAACCGGGCGCCCGGCCGCAGCGGCTGGCCGCATTTAACACACCTGGGTTGCGCGGCCGGCGCAGGCGTTGACGCTGGAGTCGGAACCTGTACCGTCAACACCTGTCCGCAGACCTGGCAAAACTTAGCCCCAGGCCGATTCTGATGATGGCATTTTGGACATTCCATTTCACTACTCCATCACAGGGAGAAACCAGGCTGCATCGTCAGTATGCCTACCATGTGCCCTGACGCGCCAGCCGTTCTTCCAACGTCTCGCCCGGCACCAGTTCCATCACCAGGTAATGCTTGCCGACCTCGGTGCCGAGCAGCTTGAGAATGGTATAGCGTCCCTGGACGGCTGCGCCCAGGGGCAACGTGGTCCCGCCACCCAGCGCCACGCCACAGTTGCTGCAGAAGCGCGCACCCGGCTTATTCGACATGCCGCAATTAGTGCATTGCATCATTGCCATCAATCCGCTGCTGTGAGTTCCATGGAGCCGCCCAGTCTGCCGATGGCGTCTTCCCGCGCCGCGCTGTACAAGTTCTGCGCTATTTCGTGTCCCCTTGTCGGAACTCAAGGAACGCCGGCCGTACCGGCACGGCCAGGATGAGCTCGTAGGCGCGCCTGGCATCCTCGATGGTCAACCACTGACCCAGAAAGTACTCATGTCGCCCGCCTATACGGATCTCAAAATGCAGGTGCGTCCATTGGGTATCCCCCACGATCCCATCGGGCGTGCCAGACAGGCCGACATAGCCTATAAGTTGACCGGCCACAACCTGCGCCGTGACGGTGATTCCCTGGCTGATGCCATCCAGGTGCAGATACCTGGTGCTGACACCGTTGCCGTGGTCAATCCAAATCTGTCGTCCGCCGAGTCTGTTCAAAGTCTCCGGCGGCGTATTGTGGCGAGCATGAGCTTCATCCAGCAAGGAATTCACCTCGGCCAGGCTCATCTCGGTGTAGTCCTGGTCAGCGTGTACCACCACGCCCGCTCCCGCGGCATAGACAGGCGTGCCTATCTTGATCTCGGCGCCCACATCCTTCTCATAGAGATCCAGTCCCTCATGGACGCCATAGCGATAGGAGCGCCGCGCACCTGGATAGATCGCGGGGCGGTCCGGTAGGAGCGCGGCCTTGATCGGCATCGTGAACTGGTAGGTGGCCAGCAACGCCGGCACGCGCGGGTCGTTGGGAGCCAGGTCGGCCGCTCGCAGGGTCGCTGGATCAGGCAGTGTGAACGATTGCCAGACCGGGAGCTGACCAGTCAAGGGCAACGTGTTGGTGATTCCTCTCTGGGTGTCGTAGCCGTAGAGGCGCGGGCCGGCCAACATGTAGAGGCGACTGTGCCATTCAGCTATCCCATGCAATGCCGAGAAGTCTGGGTTGGCAGGAGCAGCGAGTTGGCGCAGAAAGGCGCCAGTCTCCCGATGGAGGAGAATCACGCGGCGCCGGCCTGGGTCGGCGATATACAGGGGAACCTCTTCATCAGATGCGAAGATGGCGACCGGCCGGGAGGGGGTAGACTCCATCTCGACGATGTGACTTCGCCCATTGGCGGCCGCCAGGCTGAACTGGCTCATCTGAAGCTTGTACGACGGCTTCTCCAGGAAATAGCGATCTATCAGCCCATCTCGCCGCAGCACGAACACGTCCCCATCCACGGCCAGATCCAGCCCGGCGCTCACGTCCGGCTCGCCTGATGTCAGCAGCCACGGCAACTTGCCTGGCAAGAAGCCCATACTCGGGATGGACGGATGACGCCAGACCTGGTTGCGCGCCGGGTCAAGCAGATACAGCCGCTGGTTATAGGTAGCGATGTTCAGATAGCCAGGATCGGGGTTCGTCATCTGGTTCGATGCCAGGCTTTCGAGGCGCCAGGCGCGATCAGGCGCGGAATAGCGATACACATCGCCCGATTTGTCCAGCACGAACAATGTACCATCGGTGTTGGATGCATCCAACGCAAGCACTTCCTTAACCGGAAAACCTCCGATCCCGGCCGTTGGTGTGAGGACCGCAGCGAGAGCGAGCTTGGCGATTGAAGCCAGAGCCGACAACGGAGCACTATACACCGCGCCGCTGTCAATCACATAGATGCCAGCCGGGCCGATAGTGAAGTCAATCGGGTTGATCAACGGCTTGCCGTCCGGGGCGACAAGATCCCAGCGACTCGTATTGGATCCATCCAGGTACACCGTATTGTCCAGGGCAGCCAGAGCGTAGCCGATTCGCGAACGCAGCGCCGCAGCCTGGACACTCAAGGAGCGGTCGGCCGTCTCTGCCTGGGTCAGCAGAGCCAGCCCTGCAAGCAGGCCCGCGCGATCACGCAAACCGATGGCTGACTGATAGGCTGCGTCGGCTTGCGACAACAGCGCGACTGCTGAGACCGACAGCTCGGAAATAGACCCCTCGCGGGACTGCCGCGCCTCTGTCGGCTGAACCGATGGGGTCGGCGCAGGATGGGTCGCCGTTGGCGCGCCGAGAGTCGAAGCTGGCAGGATAGTATCTGCTGGCTTCCAGACAGACGCCGGGGTGACTGTCGGACGACTGTCCACCAGCGCGATGTGAAACTCAAGCCGCTTCTGGTTGAGGATCATCCAGGCGGCCCCGATTGCGCACACGAGGGATAGGGTCGCGATAGTGATCAGCCAGGCCAGCGGCATGCGGCGCTGCCAGAGCGCGACCAGGGCGACCGTCGCCCACTGCGGCGGAGATGGGGGTTGCGCCCTCGCCGGGCCGCGTTCGGTCCCGGCCCCTTCCTGGGGCTGCAACATATCGCCCACACCGACTTGCGCTGCGGCCTCCGAATGCCGTCCCAATGGTTCAGCAGCGATGGGTCCTCCATGGAGGGCTTGATCGGTCTCTTCCATTCGGCTTGTCGCTCCTGGCGGTTCAGAAACCAGGCTGCTCTGAGACACTGAGCGCCTATTCCGGCTCAAGGCTGACACGGATTGGGTCCCTCGAACTTGATCTCGCACTGGATCGGGTCACCCTCTTCCAGCGCCTGCAGACAGTAGATGTACCACCGGTTGCCGAGTCTGCGCAGTTGATAGATCGCCCGATAGCTTTCGCGGCCGTAGTCCATGCGCACACCGCCATCCTGTTTGCGCAGCACACGAGTTTCCACGATCTGGACCAGTACAGTCGCATGACTGTCGCCTTCGAAGCGCACGTCGGTGATGTCGAGGCGGCGGTCGGCATAGGTGTAGTATAGACGCTCATTTCGCAGCCAGCAGATAGCGCGCTTCTGGCTTTCGAGGACGGGATCCACCATGAAATCGGTCAGCCGGCCCGAGCTGAGATTCGTAAAGAACTCCGGCTTGGTATCGCCGTAGCGAATGATTTGGTTTCTCACGGCCTGTTCGTAGGCCGCCCAGTCTGGCCCAGGCGTGTAGGTGGGTGTGACCGGCCGTAGCGTTGGCGATCTCGTCGGGACCAGAGACGGCGCAATGGGAACAGCCGTTGGTCGCTGCGTCGCCGTCGGCGAGATCGGCACTGGTTGCGGAGTGGTCGGGGCAGCTGCAGGAGCGGCAGTCGTTGGCGGCACAACGACGATCTTCTCGATGACTATG
>VGYL01000494.1 GCA_016872975.1 Planctomycetota bacterium | reverse complement strand
TGAGTACGGCCCTGACGAACCCCGGTTCAACAATCCGAGGGATGGCAGGCAGGGACGTGTCGCTATGGCGCACGCGACGGGAAATCCTGTCGGCGGGCAAAAATCGCGAAAATGGCGAATGACGGGGGCACTGGAGCGTCTATATAATAAATCGGGCCTGGTGGCAGGCCGGCGAGTAGTGCCTCGAAACTGCGCATGGGAAAAGGAGAGAAGCATGAACGAGGGGAAACGCCCCGGCGGGTTGACCGCACTGGCGGTCATCAACTTCATTCTGGTCGGTCTGAGCGTCATGTCGCTGGTCGGTATGGCCGCACTCTTCTCGTTCGCCGACCGCATACCGACCGACGAGATGGCTGAGGCCGAAAGAGCCCAATTCGAGGCCTTCCAGAACATGGGAACGCCGATGCTGGTCTTCATCCTGGCCCTGACGCTGCTGTCCGCCGTACTCCTGCTCCTGTCCGGCATCGGCTATCTGAAACAGAAGAGGATTCTCGGGCGGATGGTCGGCAATATCTACGGCATCACGGCCATTATCTCCAGCATCGTTTCCGGCCTGTGGTTTGCCCCGGAATTGGGGGGAGGCTTCAACATCGGGACGATCATCGGTCTGATCTACCCCATCGTCACACTGGTTCTGATCAACACGACGTTCAAGGACGATCTGACGAACTGATACTCAGGGTCCGGCGTCTTTGTACCTCGTCGGGAGCCGCCACACGATGAATCCCAAGACACTCAATGCCCGCCATATCTGGCTCATCGGCCTGCACTGGGGCCGCCATGCGGTGCGGGGCGGGGCCGGCCTGGTCTATCTGATGATCGCCCTGGTCTTCGGACTGTCGGTCGCGCACATGGTGATCATGCCTGTCGAGCAATTGATGACCGCGCAGCAGCGGGAGATGGGCACGAAGGACCCGGAGATCATTCGGGGCACCATTGTCGCCGTGGGTCAGCCGATCCTGCGGTTCGTTCTGGGGCTGCGGTCCATGGAGGATCTGACCCGGGAGAACGATGTGCCGGAGCGGTCCAAAGCCCAGAGCACGGCGGGCGGCGATACCGCCCGTGCGGACCGTTGGACGAACTTCCTGTTGGAGAAACGGCCGGCCCTGTTGTCGTTGATCTTTCTGGTCCTGGTCTTCGGCATGCCCTTCGCCATCTCCTTCCTGGCCTTCAACCAGGTCACCGGCGACATCCAGAGTCACGGCCTGCGCTATCTGCTGCTGCGGACCGAACGGGGCAACATCTACTTCGGACGCTTTCTCGGTACGGCGGCCTTTTCTACGGCGGTCATGGCGGTGCTCATTGCCACCATCACGCTGTATCTGGGCCTGCGCATCCGGCTCTATCCGGCCGGGGCCCTGGCCGGTTGGGCCCTGCACGGCTTCCTGGTCTTGGCGATCCTCATGCTGCCCTACATCGCGGTCTGCTCGATCCTGTCGGCGTCGGTGGATTCGCCGTTTCTTTCCCTGGTCCTGGCGAAACTGGTGATCGGCGGCGTGCTGCTGTTTTCCATCCTGGGCGGTCTCAAGTGGGAGACGATGAAGCTCGTCCGATACGCTCTGCCGTGGGGGTGGCAGAACCACCTGCTCCATCCCGACCCCAGCCACTGGCTCGGCGCGGCCTTGGCGTGTGTGCTGTACACAGGGGTGTTTCTACTGCTGGGCTACGCCCGCTTCGAGACACGGGATCTATAGGAACGACCATGACGCATGCGGTATCCATCAAGGGACTCTCCAAGCGCTTCGGGCGGACCCAGGCGCTCCATGAGGTGTCGTTCGAGGTGCCGTCCCGTTCGATTTTCGGCCTGCTCGGGCCCAACGGGGCCGGCAAAACCACGCTCTTTTCGCTCACGGCCAACTTCCTGAAAGCCAGCGCCGGCACGGTCGAGGTCCTCGGCATCGACACGCGGTACATCTCCCGGCTGCAGGGCCGTTTGAGCATTCTGCCGCAGGATGCCGAGTTCCAGCGCAATGTCCCAATCCTGGACCAACTGGTCTTCTTCCGCCGACTGGCCGGACGGACGAAGCAGCAGGCGCATGAGGAAGTCCTGCATACGCTGGACATGGTGGGTCTGCAGGCGGTCGCCAAGCGGCGGGTGAGCAGCCTGTCACACGGCATGATCAAGCGGCTGGGCGTCGCTCAGGCGTTTCTGGGACATCCGGAGGTGATCCTTCTCGACGAGCCCACCTCCGGCCTCGATCCCGCCAACGCCCGGCAGGTCCGCGACCTGGTCAGGCAGTTGCAGGAACGGGCGACAATCCTCGTGAGCTCCCATAATCTCGCGGAGATCCAAGACCTGTGCGATCACGTGGCGATTCTAGATCACGGCCGTCTCGTCCTGGCCGGCTCGGTCGATGCCATCACGCGCTCCCGCCGGGAGTGCCATCTCGGCCTGTCCCGTGCGCTGCAAAACGGGGAGTTGGAGCGATTGCTGGCCCTTCCCGGCCTGCGCAGCATTGAGCCGACCTCCGCGGCCACAGGCCGTTCGGGCCACCCGCTGCGATCCGTCGAGTACCTCGTGAAACTGGATCTGTCCGCCGCGGGGATCGACCAGGACACCGGCATTGCCGCTCTGCTCAAGACGCTCCTGGACCTGGGCATCACGCCCCGCAAGCTGACGGAGGGTCGCAGCCTCGAAAGCCAGTTCCTCGAAGTCACCGGCCACCCGCCGCAATTTACGGAGCAGACTTGATCACCCGGATATCGTCAACGTAGATCCGGCCGGCGCCGCCGGCGGTCGGCTTGCTGCGGTTGCCGACCCCGAGGTACAGCTTCTTGACGGCGGTCACGTTGATTCCCGCACCGGTGAGGTCGGCCAGGGGGATCCTCCATTCGGTCCACCGCATGGTGGTCACGAGGTTGGAATTGGGGTGGGTGACGACCGCAACACGCCCGGTCCGGTCTTCAACGGCGACATAGAACGGGGCCGGCGCGTTGGCCGCCGCGCCGCGGACGTACAAGACCAGCGTGTTGACGCCCTTGGCCGTCCAGTCCTGCGGCGTGCTCCACTGACGCTCCGTCTCGGAGTACCAGGGGGACTTGACGTTGTTGTAGTCCAGCGGCAGGGACTGGCGGCCGCCGTGGACGATGGTCTGCTCCGCGAAGGGAGCTTGCGGGTAGCCGACCACCGCGCCCGTCTTGTTGGTCTCGCCGTCGAGCCAGGTCTGGTAGATGCGGTTGCCTTCATCGTCCGCGTAACCCTCGAAATCCTCGATGGGCAGGCACGTCGTGAAACTCCAGACCGGGCCCGGCCGGACCGTCCCATCGCTCACGATCTCGTCCACGCGCCAGTAGTAGGTGGCCACGCTGTCCAGGGCGCCGGGGGCAAAGGCGGCTTCGGTGATGATCCCCCGATCGGCGCCGGGGCCGCCCTGGGCGACGGCCTCGCGCTCGCTGCTGAAGTACACGTGATGTTTGGCCGCGCTCTGGCCCGGCTGCCAGGTGAGCGTGGGGCGAACGGAGGCATTCGTCGTGCCGTCCGGCGGGCCCGGCAGGTAGGCGACGAGGGCCTGCGCCGTGAAGGTCCAGACATCGCCCGGATGGATCGTCTTGCCGTCCGCCTCGACCTCATCGACCCGCCAGTAGTACGTGGTTCCTCCCGTCAGGCCGGGGGCGTGGAAGTACATGGTCGCAAACGCGGGCAATTGGCCCTGGTAATCCGCGGGCCCGAGGATCGGATCGGTCCCGAGATAGACGTTGTGAAACGCCGCGGTAACGCCCGCGGTCCAGCGCAGCAGCGCCAGGGGCACGTCTCTCTTCCCATCGGCCGGGTCGGGATTGGAGGCCTGCCGCGGCCCCTGGTCGAACACGGCGGTCACGAGCTTGCCTCCGACGTCCGACGTGACCGCGTAGCCGATGTAGATGCTGTTCGGAATCCCGGCGGCATTGGTCGTGTAACGCTGGATCCAGTCCTTGCCGTTGGCAGACGAATAGCCACTGAACGTGTCGCCGGCCCGCTTGATCTTGACCCAATGGGGCGGCGTTTCCGTGCCGGTGCTTTCGTCACCCGCCGCGCCGTTGACGGCCCCCCGGCCCCACATCGTCAGCGCGTGACTCCCGCCGGCCGTGTTGGCGCTGATCCCCATGAAGATGGACGGCGAGCCCGGAATCAGCAGCACGCGAATCATCACCCCCGCCATGGACCAGTCGGACAGCGGCGGGTCGAGGCTGACCACCCGGGCGGCCAATTCCCCGTCGCCGTTGAGCGTCTTGTAGACGTAATGGAACTGGTCGGCGGTGCCGCGCAGGCCGGTCCCATCGCCTTGGATGGTCCAGGTCTGGGTGGCTTGATCGTACCGGGCGCTCCCGGCAACGGCGGGATTGCCGATGCCGGCGCTCGTCCATCCGACCGGCAACTGGGCGAGCAGGGGGGTGACGGTGCCCATCGCCAGAAGCACACACACTGCAATCATCAGCTCTCTACGCATGGCAGGCCTCCTCAAAAGGGATAGAACAGCGCTACACCGTGATGCAAAAGCTGAAAAAACCTCCACAAAATGCCAAAGGAGCATCTGTCGACTTGCCTGGCTACACTTATACCATATTCACGGTTCCTCTGCAATAAGATTTGGCCCCGAGGTCCACGGCGGGTGCGGCCGGCCTTCGTAGGGCGAGCGTCCCCGCTCGCCGCAGGACGTCGTGCGGGGACGCACGACCTACGAAGAGGCTTCGCCCGCGCGGGAGGATGGCCTGGGCGATGGTGCTGCGCCCACAGAAGCCGTCACCGAGCGCTCACCGCGCCCTCGCCCAAGTTCGTCTGGACGATGCCGCTCACGCTCCGAATCGTCGATTAGGAGCGGTACTGTTCCTATTCGAATGCCTGCCGGCCGAGGATGGCGTCGGTGAGGATGCGGCCGCTGGCGTATTCGATGGTGCTGCCGGTGGGCAGGCCGCGGGCCAGACGCGTGATCCTGACGCCGAAGGGCTTGAGAACCGAGCTGAGGTACAGGGACGTGCCGTCGCCCTCCAGGTTGGGATTCGTGGCCATGACGATCTCTTTGACCTCGCCGGTGCGGACGCGCTCCACGAGCTTGTCGATGGTCAGATCGCTCGCGTCCACGCCCTCCAGGGGGGCGATGTGGCCGCCCAGGACGTGGTAGAGCCACTTGCAGGCCCCGGTCTTCTCCAGGCTGATGACATCCTTGGGCTGCTCGACGACGCAGATGAGGCTCCGATCCCGGCGGATATCCAAGCAGATCTGGCACAGGTCCCCCTCGGACAGGTTGCAGCAGACCCGGCAGCGCCGGATCTTGGTCTTGACGTCCCGGATTGCCTCGGCCAAGGCCAGCGCCGTCGGGGCATCCGCTTTGAGGATATGAAAGGCCAGCCGCTCCGCGGTCTTGGGCCCGATCCCGGGCAGCTTCCCGAATTCATCCACCAGCTTGTTCAGTGTCGCAGTATACGCAGTCGTCATAGAATGGCATAATCCAGTCGTAGCGTGGGGCTTGCCCCAACGATTCTTCCCTGTACCGATCTGGGTGGGCCAAGCCCCACCCCACATGCTTCCAACTTCAACTCTCTTCTATGCCTGTAACGGTGGCGTTGAGGCC